>JAFAYS010000934.1 GCA_019240175.1 Chloroflexota bacterium
CTGCCGCCCGATCTGCGCCTTGGGTCGGCGGAAGGCACTGCGGTACGCGCTGATGCCGAGCACCGCTACAACCTGCGGGCGGTAGCGCTCAACCGTCGCGCGCAGCCGCTCGCCACCGGCGACGAACTCCTCAGGCGATAGCTCGGCAGCGGTTGCCGTCGCGCGTGCGACTAAGCTGGTTATGCCGTAGCCATAGCGCAGCAGCTCCTGCTCCTCAGACGGCTTCAGCAGCCGGTCGGTAAAGCCGGCGGCGTAGAGCGTCGGCCAGAAACGATTGCCGGGCCGCGCGAAATGATAGCCCGTCGCGCCCGAGTACAGTCCAGGATTAATGCCGCAGAATAAGACGCGCAGATTCGGCGCGATCAGGGCGGGCACCGTGGTTCCCTCGGCTGCCGCAAGCTCGGCTTTGGTTGGTTTGTATATGCTGCTCATGCTGGGAGCGAGAGCAAGACAGATACCCGCGTTGCCAGCGGTGCTATTGGCTCAGCGTCTCGGCCAGCCGCGCGATCAGCGTGAAAGCAATGCGCAGGCCGCGATCCGGCTGATCGCGGTTGGCAAGCGCAACGCTGGTGATCGTATGGCCATGTGCGCTGGGTACGTGCAGCGCGCCGGCTGAGTAGCCAGGCCCACCGCCGCCGTGTCCAGCCATGACGCCATAGACAGATTGTGGATCGATCATTAGCCCGAGGCCATACGCCGGCTGCTGAAAAAGTGGATGTTGATGCGGCACAAGCACCGGTGTCAGCATCGCGGCGCGACTCTGGGGGTTGAGCAGCGTTCCCGTCAAGATCGCATCGATCAGCCGCGCCAGCTCGGCGGCGGTGCTAATCACAACGCCATGCGAGACCCAGCCCGGATCGTACAGCGACCGAATGTCTTCCAGCGTGCCGTCTGCTTGAAAGAACGAGCTATAGCCCGGCGTCAGCGGCTGCGCATCGGCGAGTGATGGCGGGACGAATGTGTGCCGCAGATCCAGCGGCGCGAAGAGGCGCGCGTGGAATGCCTGTCGGATCGGCATCTGGGTGATTGTCTCGATCACCTGGCGGAGTACCAAGAAGCCAATATTCGAATACGCCCAGCCCTGTTCCGGCGGAAAGCGTAATCCCTGCGGCAGGGTGCGATCCAGGAACTCGGCGGCAGTCCAGGCGTGCAGCGGATCGGCGCGCAGGGCCTCGAAATAGGCCGCTAGCCCGCCATAGTCGGGAATACCAGCCGTGTGATTCAGGATTTGGCGAATGGTGACCGGCGTCTCAAGCGCGATCTGTGGCAGATACGTCTGCACCGGCGCATCCAGCGCGATCTGACCTTGCTCGGCCAGCTGCAAAATCACCGTGGCGATCAGCGTTTTGGTCACGCTGTAGATGTAAAACTGAGCGTCGCCGTCGAGCGCCGTCGTCTGCTCACGGTCGCGAAAGCCAACGCCGGATTGAAACACCGGCTGGCCGTCGAGCAGCAGCGCGACCGCCGCACCTGGCGTGTCGGCTGTTGTAAGCTCCTGCGCTACTGCTGCCGCAAAACGATCGTGCAGCTCGATCGACTGGGCCAGGTTATGCTCATCGAATGTCATAGAACCTCCGTTCTTTTTTGCCTAAGTGTAGCAGGCCGCTTCAAACCAGCTCCCAACGATAGTACAATAGAGCGGCGACAGGAGGAGATCTATGACCGACTACACGCTCATCCCGATCGGCTATGTGCAGTCCACGCTGACCGATCCTGCCAGTGCGCCCAAGCAGGGACGCGAAGGCGCGCCCGCCGCCTGGCTGGTCTTCGATCCCGCAGTCCGCGACGGCTTAAGTGGTGTGCAGGTCGGCGATGAGGTGCTGCTGATCACCTGGCTGGATCGCAGCCGCCGCGATGTGCTGCGCGTGCATCCGCGCGACGATCTCACGCAGCCGCAGCGCGGCGTTTTTAGCACGCGCTCCGCCGATCGTCCGAATCCGCTGGGCCTGCACCGCGTGCGCGTCATCGCCCGCACCGACGACGTGCGCTTGCAGGTCGAGCCGCTGGAAGCGCTGGACCGGACGCCAATCCTCGATCTGAAGCCCGTGCTGGAAGATGTGCGGGAAGCGTGAAGGTTGACTGCTGTGCGACGATTGTGAGTGTCAGAGCAGCCGCAGCGTAGATCGCAATGATTTCAGGATCTGACAAAAGGTGAGCTATGAACACCGATCAGCCAGCGCCCAAAACGATCGATGAGTATATCGCGAGCTTTCCCCAGGACATTCAGGTGCTCCTGGAACAGGTGCGCCAGACGATCCGCGAAGCCGCTCCCGAGGCTGAAGAAACTATCAAGTATCAAATGCCGACCTTTATGCTGAACGGCAATCTGGTCTATTTCGCTGCCTTCAAGAAGCATATCGGCTTTTATCCGATTCCATCAGGTATCGACGCGTTCAAGGATGAGCTGGCGCGCTACGAGGGCGGCAAAGGCTCGGTCAAGTTTCCGCTGGATCAGCCGATGCCGCTCGATCTGATCACAAAGATTGTGAAACATCGCGTGGGGGAGAATCTGGCGCGAGCGGCGGCCAAGGCTAAAGGCAAGCAGCGCACATGAGCACACCGAAGAATCTGGCGGATCTTTTCGAGTCGCAGCCCTGGCAGTGGGGCTTGCGCGGCGATCCCTACCTGTGGCGCGACATGCAGGCGCACCTGGCCGAGCACGCCTATCCACCGACCGAGGCAGTGTTCATGAGCTTGCTTGAGCAAACCTATCAGCAGCTGACGGGCGTGCCGCTGACCAACCGTGAGCCGCTGTTCATCGAGCGCTATAGCCACGGCGGCATGTCGAGCGGCTACATATCGCCGCAATTCTGGTCCGACACCGCCTTTCCGCTGCTGCGTTCGCGGTATCTCTATTTGACATAAAGTCGCTTGTGGGGATAATTTCTGAGGTCGTGCTGTGCGCATACGGGAAAGCGATATCAATACTAAAGTCTCACTCTAGAACGAGAGCGCTTCTGCCAAGCATACGACCAAGCCAAGGACCGGGTGACGCCGCCCAGTCCTTGTGATTCATCGATTGATGCGCCGCCAGAGCTACCGCGAGCTGATGATCTTATCCGCCAGCTCCGGCGTCATATAGCTGCCGTCCTGGGCCATTGTGCCGACACCACTGGCGGCGACGACTCCCCGGCCATCCGACGTAGCCGTTGGCTGCGGCTCCGCGCACAGCTGATCGGCCAGATGTTGGGCCAGGCCAACCATCGTCATCGTCGGGTTCCAGGAGCCACTTCGGGGCCACAGCGCGGCGCCCGTCACATAGACGTTTTCGACGGAGGGGAACGATCGCGGCACGTACGAACAAGCGATGCAGGCTGGGAGATTGAGGTGCTACAACATGGAGGGGAAGATGTTGCACGGCCTCCCGCGATCAGGTGGATAGCGAAACGTACACAGGGCCGTTGCTATCGCTGACAGCAGCGAGCCGACCGGGGCTGAGCTAGTGCGAGCAGCTCCCTTTCGCGAAGACGCGCTTCCATTCAATCGATGGTCATCTGGCTACAAGCGGTCATCACACTCTATTTTCCACACACGATCCACTACGATTGTTGATCGTTAGAGGGTTGTATGATGCTGGGAGTTCGGCAGGTGGGCTTAAAGGCGAGTGTAGCATAGCGATTGCATGTCGTCAACGGATCAATTCAGGTATTTCTATGATCCCTGGCCCCACAGACGACGCTGCCGATCGTGCTCGGGTGCTGGCTGAGCGCTTGTCGCTGGTGCGCTGGTTGCTAAGCTGCACCACCGTAGGTACAATGCGCACGCCTTTTATGATCGATACAAGACTGCTGGCTTCGAATGATCAATACACGATTTCTGGCTCCCAAGCTGTTCTACTTTTTCTGGTTCGCTGCGTTCGGCGCGCTTGCTCCGTTCGTTAGTCTTTACTATCGCGAGATCGGCCTGGATCTTGCGCAGATCGGCTGGCTGGCAGCGCTCTCGGGCCTGACCCAGCTGGTGTTTGCGCCGGTCTGGGGCGTGCTGGCCGATACCCTGAGTCTGCGCCGATTGCTTTTGCCGCTGGCGGTCGCCGGCACAATCCTGCCGGCGCTGTTGATCAGCCAGACCGAGAGCTTTAGCCTGCTGCTGGTGCTGGTGGTGCTACAGGCGATCTTCACCGCGCCGATTGGAGCACTGGCCGACAGCGCGACGATCACGCTGCTGGGCGCGGCGCGCGAGCAGTATGGCGTGCAGCGTGTGTGGGGCACCGTCGGCTGGGGCGCGAGCACGATCGTGACGGGCTGGCTGATCGCGCAAGTAGGGCTGCGCGGTATTTTTGGGCTGTATGCCGGCCTGGGCTTGCTGGCGGCGCTGGCGGCGCTGGCGCTGCCGCGCTCCGAGCTGACGCAGACGGATCTGCGCGGCGCGGCGCAAACGCTGCTGCGCGATCGGCGCTGGTTCGTTTTCTTTGGCTGCGTGCTGCTGATCGGCTGCAACAGCGCGATTATTTCCAGCTTTCTCTCGCTGTATCTGCAAGATCTCGGCGCGAGCAGCGAGCAGATTGGCCTCGGCTACACGATCGCTACGATCAGCGAGCTGCCGGTGATGGTGCTCTCGCCCTGGCTGATCCGGCGTTGGAGCGCGCGCGGGCTGATGATCGCCGGTGGGCTGCTCTACGCGATCCGTACCGCGATCTATCTGGTCGCGCCCTCGGTCAACTGGGCGCTCGCGGCGCAGATCTTACAAGGGCCGTGCTACGCCGCGCTGTGGACCGGCGGCGTGGTCGAGGCGCAGCGGCTGGCACCGCGCGGCCTGGAGTCGACGGCGCAAAGTCTGTTTAGCCTGGCGGTATTTGGCATTGCCTCCGCGCTGGCGAATCTGGTGGGCGGCCAGATCTACCGCGATCTCGGCGCACTGGCCTTGTTTGGCACCGTCACTGTGATCGCTTTGCTGGGCGCGCTGGCGCTGCTGCCGGGTCTCGTCAAACACCAGCCACAGTCGATCGAGCAGACGTTGGAGCAGAGCTAGCAAAAAGCCGGCATCCGTATGCAGGATGCCGGCTCTAGCTTCGCTATTGATTAGGGCGTGGTCGTCGCGAAAACAAACGCTTCCCACGCGCCGCCGACGCTGTCACGGTTGGCGAGCAGCTGTCCGCCCTGGTTGA
>JAFAYS010001155.1 GCA_019240175.1 Chloroflexota bacterium
CGGCGGGGCTTTGGCGGGCTGGCTGGATCGACACGCGCAGCAGGTTGTCACGGTAACGCCGGGCAGCGGCTTTGCGCGCACGGCAGCAGCTAGCTTCACGATCCGGCCCAGCCAGCGCGAAGACTACGACGCGCTGCTGCGTGAGCTAGGTCGTGAGCAACAGCTGCCGGATCAGATCGTACACTTGTGGAGCGTGACGCCGCCAATGCACGGCGCGGACGAGACCGAGGCCGGGCTGGCCGAGCAACTCGATCGCAGCTTCTACAGCCTGTTCTCGCTCTTCAAGGCGCTGGGCGAGGTCGATCTCGATCATTGCCATATCAGCGTGATCTCCTCGGATATGCAAGAAGTCACCGGCACCGAGCAGATCGTGCCGGCCAAGGCCACGCTGATCGGGCCGACGCGCATGATCCGCGAAGAATATCTCAACCTGAGCAGCCGCAGCATCGATATTGTGCTGCCGGGCGGCAACGGTCAGCTTGAGGCGTTTACCCAGCGCCTGGGCCTTGAGCTGCTGGCGACCGACAACGAGGGCATCGTGGCGCTGCGCGGGCCACACCGCTGGCTGCAATCCTACGAGCCGTCGCCGATCGCCAAGGCCAGGAGCAGCAGCTTGCGCGAGGGCGGCGTGTATCTGATCACCGGTGGTCTGGGCGGCATCGCGCTGGCGATGGCCGAGTATCTGGCCGATACCCATGGAGCCAAATTGGCGCTGATTGGTCGCAGCCCGCTGCCGCCGCGCGAAGAGTGGCCGGCGATCCTCGAAACCGCCGACACCGAGAGCGGCCTTGGTCGCCGCCTCCGGATCGTGCAGGAGCTTGAGTCGCGCACCGAGGTGCTGGTGCTCCAGGCCGACGTCGCCGATGTTGCCCAGATGCGCGCGGCGGTCGAGCAAACCATCGCGCGCTTCGGCACGATCCACGGCGTGCTGCACGCGGCGGGCGTGCCTGGCGTTGGCATTATGCAGCGCAAAACCACCGAGGCCGCCGCTGCGGTGCTCGCGCCCAAGGTGTGGGGCACCTACGCCCTGAGCCAGGCCCTGCGCGATGTGCCGCTAGACTTCATGCTGCTCTTCTCGTCGGTCACGTCGGCGACGGGCGGCGGACCAGGCCAGGCCGACTACTGCGCGGCCAACGCGTTTCTCGATGCGTTCGCGCGCAAGCATCACCACAGCTACGGCCAGACCGTCGCGGTGAGCTGGGGCGAGTGGCTGTGGGACGCCTGGCAGGAAGGTTTGCAGGGCTTCCCCGAAGAGGTGCGCGCCATGCTGGTCGCCACGCGCCGCGCGTTCGGCATCGGCTTTGACGAGGGCGCAGAGGCCTTGGAGCGCATCCTCAGCCACGACGTGCCGCATGTGTTCGTCACGACGCAAGACGTGCAGGCGATGGTCGAGTTCAGCCGCAAATCGTCGGCGGCGGAGGTCTTCAAGCAATTGCAGGAAGAGCGCCAGTCGCGACCGCTCTACCCGCGTCCGCCGCTGGGCACGCCCTACGTTGAGCCGGTCAACGAGGTCGAGCAGGAGATCGCGTCGATCATCGGCGATGTGCTGCGCATCGAGCAGATTGGCGCTGACGACAACTTCTTCGATCTGGGCGGCAACTCCTTGATCGGCATCCAGATTATCTCGCGGCTGCGGCGCTTCTTCCAGACCGAAGTGCCGATCACGATCATCTTCGACGCGCCGACCGTCAGCGAGATGGCCTTTGCGATCGAAACGATCTTGATCGCCGAGATCGAGAGCATGGAGGACGACGAGGTGGAGGAGCTGATTCAGCAAGAATAAGCCTTGTCGGCGCAGGCAGCCTGGCAGTGTCGCCGGTGCTTGGCAGCAGACAAACACCTTCCATGATATGTGGAGGGTGTTTGTCGTTAACTGAGGTGTAGCGAGTCGACCATACCCTGAGTCTGAGCCACATCGACGTGCCCCGACCACAGGACAGGCTGCGTGCGAGATCGGTCCTATGACTGATGCAGCCCAGCAAATCTATGCTACAATGCGCTGGCTCTGGTATATTTTGGGTAAATCCCACAGGTACGCCCGTGACGCGCGAAAGTGCCGAATATCCCAGAGACGACCGCTGTGACCTGACCTTCTGTGCCTCTCTCTGAAGGTTGATCGGCACACTACCAAAACAATATCACATGCTTTCGAGGATCGCTCACAATACGAGCAATCCATAGAAAGGAAGCTGCGCCCGGCGTAGGCCAGCGTAGATCAGCCAGTATCGCGATGCCCTGGCCCGGCGGCGACGCTCTCGTCCAGCCCACCGCGAATTCAGCTTCAGAAATTACCCTACTGCATATACCACATGTGGCTTGCCATATGCTGCCGCCCGTGATCTGGCGCGGCGAAATCGGTTATTGCGATCAAATATAACCATTCAGGAGCCTCCCCCATGAGCGATCTCCAGGACCAGATAGCGGATCTTTCACCAGAACGGCGGAAATTGCTTGAGCTGCTGCGACGGCAGCAAGGGCAGCCGGAGCCGGGTACCGCGCGCCCGCAGCTTCGCGCGCTTCCCCGCACGTCTGGTATCAATACATTCCCGCTTTCGTTTGCTCAACAGCGCCTGTGGTTCATCGATCAGTTCCAGCCTGGATCAAGCGCCTACAATATGCTCTCGGCGATCCGCCTGACGGGTCCGCTCAACGAGCGCGCGCTGCTGCATAGCCTGAACATGATCGTCGCGCGCCACGAGTCGCTGCGTACGACGTTTGTGGTGGAGCACGAGCAGCCGCGCCAGTCGATCGCGCCGGTTCTGGAGATCGGGCTGCCGGTGATCGATCTGACCGCTGTGATCGCCGCCGAGCGTGAGACCACCGTGCAGCAGAGGATTTTGGAAGAAGCCCATCAGCCCTTCGATCTCGCGCGCGGGCCTTTGCTGCGGGCGGTGCTACTGCGTCTTGCCACATCGGAGCATGTGCTGATTCTGACGCTGCATCACATCGTGGCGGATGGTTGGTCCCAGGGCGTGCTGGTGCGCGAACTGACCACGCTGTATCGCAGCTTTGCCGCCGGTCAAAATCCAGCCCAGCCGCCATTGCCGCTTCAGTACGCCGACTACGCGGTCTGGCAGCGCGAGTGGTTGCAGGGAAAGACTTTAGATGATCAGCTGGGCTACTGGAAGCGCCAGCTGGCCGATCTGACCAGGCTTCAGATCCCGACCGATCATCCGCGCTCGGCGGTGCAGACGATCACCGGCGCGCGTGAGGTTCACACGCTCACGCCCGAGCTAACGGCGGCGCTGCACGCGCTGAGCCAGCGCGAGGGCGCGACGCTCTTCCAGACGCTGCTGACGGCCTTTCAGATTGTGCTCAGTCGCTACAGCGGTCAGACCGATATCGCCGTGGGCTCGGGCATCGCCAACCGCAACCGGGCCGAGATCGAGCCGCTGATCGGCTTTTTTGTCAATACGCTGGTGCTGCGCGCGGATTTGTCGGGCAATCCCACGTTTCGCGAGGCGCTGCGCCAGGTGCGTGAAACCACGCTGGCAGCCTACGCGCATCAAGATCTGCCCTTCGAGAAGCTGGTCGAGGAGCTTCAGCCGGATCGTGATCTCAGCGCCGCGCCGCTGTTTCAGGTCTCGTTTCTGCTGCAAAACACGCCGCTGCCCGCGCTCAACGTGCCGCCGCTGACAGTCGAGCTGCTGGAAACCGAGCATATCACGACCAAGCTGGATCTCTCGCTGTCGATCGTCGAGATGGCGCAGGGCTTGCGGCTGCGTATGCAGTACAACGCCGAGCTGTTCGAGGCCGCCACGATCGAGCGGCTGCTGTCGCACTTCGGGCATGTGCTTGAGGGTATTGTGGCCGATCCCGAGACGCGGATTGCCGCGCTGCCGCTGCTGGCCGCCGCCGAACAGCAGCAGATCCTGCGCGATTGGAACGCCACGCAGCAGCCGTACGAGGCCGTCGATTTTGCGCAGCTGTTTGCGGCGCAGGCCGCGCGCACGCCCGAGGCCGTCGCGCTTATTTATAGCGATCAAAAGCTGACCTATGCTGAGCTGGATGCGCGGTCTAATCAGCTGGCGCACTATCTGCAAACGCTCGGCGTCAAGCCCGAGGTGCATGTCGGGCTGTCGGTCGTGCGCTCACTGGATATGATCGTCGGGATGCTGGGCGTACACAAGGCCGGCGGCGCGTACGTCCCGCTCGATCCTAATTATCCCGCCGAACGGCTCAGCTTTATGCTGGCGGACGCGCAGATCGCCGTGCTGTTGACGCAGTCCCAGCTTGTGCAGTCGCTGCCCGCGACCGCTGCGCGCACGGTGTGTCTGGACGCCGACTGGCCGGCGATCAGCCAGTGCCCGGCTACGCCGCCGATCTCGCACGTCACGCCAGATAACGTCGCCTACATGATCTACACCTCGGGCTCGACTGGACGACCCAAGGGCGTGCTGGTCTCGCATCGTGGCCTGGGCAATCTGGCGTCAGCGCAGATCGCGACCTTTGGCTTGGGAGTGCAAAGCCGCGTGCTGCAATGGGCCTCGTTCAGCTTCGACGCCGCCGTTTCCGAGATCGGTATGGCGCTGCTGAGCGGCGCGACGCTGGTGTTGGCTGCCGACGCCGCCCTGCGTCCGGGGCCGGATCTACTTGAGCTGCTGCGCGACCAGGCGATCACCACGCTGACGATCTCGCCCTCGGCGCTGTCAGTGCTGCCGCAGGCCGAGCTGCCGCAGCTCGCACAGCTGATCGTCGCGGGCGAGGCCTGTTCTCCCGAGCTGATCGAGGCTTGGAGCAGCGCCACACGACGGATCTTCAACGGCTACGGCCCGACCGAGACCACAGTCTGCGCGACGATCGGCCTGCTCGACGGCCCGTCGATTACGATTGGACGACCGATCGCCAATACGCAGATCTACCTGCTGAGCCGTGAGCTGTATCCGGTGCCGGTCGGCGTGGCCGGCGAGGTGTGCATCGGCGGCGTGGGTTTGGCGCGCGGCTATCATGGCCGCCCCGATCTGACCGCCGAGCGCTTCATCCCCGATCCATTCTCGGCTGATCCTGGCACGCGGCTCTACCGCACGGGCGACCTGGCGCGCTGGCTGCCCGACGGATCGATCGAGTTTCTGGGTCGGATCGACCACCAGGTCAAGCTGCGCGGCTTCCGGATCGAGTTAGGCGAGATCGAGGCCGTGCTGGCGCAGCATCCCGCCGTCCGTGAGCGCGTGGTGCTGGCGCGCAAAGATGCCAACGGCAACGCGCAGCTGGTGGCCTATGTGACGCAGCAGCCAGTCGAGGCGGACGCCGCTGAGGAGCAGGCCGCGCTCGAAGGCGATCAGGTCGAGCAATGGCAGCATTTGTACGACGAGACCCATCGCCAGCTTGCGCCCACCGACGATCCGCGCTTCAACATCGGCGGCTGGGGCAGCAGCTACACCGACGCGCCGGTTCCCGCTGCCGAGATGGCCGAGTGGGTCGAGCAGACGGTCGCGCGGATTCTGGCGACGCGTCCGCAGCGCGTGCTTGAGATCGGCTGTGGCACCGGGCTGCTGCTGTTTCGTGTCGCGCCGCACTGCGAATACTACTGCGGCACCGATTTTTCCGCGCCGGTGCTGGATCGGCTGCGTCAGATCCTGGATCAGCCTGAGTATGCGCTGCCGCAGGTCGCGCTCTACCAGCGCACCGCCGATCAGATCGCGGACCTGGCGGAGCAGCAGTTCGACACGGTGATCATCAACTCGGTAGCGCAATATTTCCCGAGTGCAGACTACCTCGTCCGGGTGCTGGAAGGCGCGCTGCGGACAGTGCGACCAGGCGGGCGCATCTTTATCGGTGACGTGCGCAACCTGTCGCTGCTGAACGCCTTCCACGCCTCGGTCCAGCTGCATCACGCCTCGCCGGATCAGGACTGCACAAATCTGCGGCAGCAGGTCCAGGCGCGAATCGAGGGCGAAGAAGAGTTGGTTGTCGATCCCGTGTTCTTCGACGCGCTGGCCCAGCAGTTCCCGCAGATCACGCAGGTTGAGGTGCTGCCCAAACGTGGCCAGTTTCAGAATGAGCTGATCAAATTCCGCTACGACGTGCTTTTGCACGTCGGCCAGGCAGCGCCCTCGGCGTCGGATCTCAGCTGGCAGGATTGGCAGGCTACCGATCTCAGCGTGGACGTGCTGCGCCAGCAGCTGCGTGGGGCCGCGCCCGAGCAGCTGGGCCTGACGCATGTGCCCAACGCGCGCGTGCTAGCTGATGTTCAGGCGCTGGATTTGCTGCGCAGCGCAACACCACCGGCGACTGTGTCTGATCTCCATGCGGCGATCGATCTGACGCAAAGTGTCGGCGTCGATCCCGAGGCGCTGTGGGCGCTGGGCGACGAGACCGGCTACCACGTGATGATCAGCTGGGCCGGTGCCGCCACGGACGGCAGCTACGATGTGCTGTTCCAGCGCGTGTCGCAGTCGCTGGCGTCGCCGGTATTTCCACGGCGGGCCGAGCGCTTGAAGCTGTGGCGGGAGTACACCAACAACCCGCTGCGCGACAAGCAGTCGCGGCAGTTCGGGCCGCTGCTGCGGCAATTCCTCCACGCGCGCCTGCCCGAGTACATGGTGCCCAACGCGATCGTGGTGCTCGACGCGCTGCCGCTGACGCCCAACGGCAAGCTCGATCGGGCCGCACTGCCTGCGCCGGATCGCAGCCGTCGTGATGCGGGCGCGATCTTTGTCGGGCCGCGCACGCCGACCGAAGAGCTGATCGCCAGCGTGTGGTCGGCGGTGCTGGGCGTACGTCCGATCGGCATCTACGACAACTTCTTCGCGCTGGGCGGTCACTCGCTGCTGGCCACGCAGGTGATCACGCGGCTGCGCCAGATGCTGGGGCAGGATCTGCCGCTGCGGCTGCTCTTCGAAGCGCCGACGATCGCCCAGTTCACGGCGCGACTCGGCGGCCAGGTTGCCGAAGCCAGCACGCCGCTGCTGCCGGTTCCGCGCGACGGCAGGCGCTTGCCGCTGTCGTTTGCGCAGCAGCGCCTGTGGTTCCTGGATCAGCTCGATCCCGGCAGCACGGTCTACGCGATCCCGTGTATTGTGCGGCTGCGCGGCAGGTTGGATCGAGCCGCCTTGGAGCGTAGCCTCAGCACGATTATTGAGCGCCACGAGGTGCTGCGCACCAGCTTTGGCTACGACACCTTGGCCGCCGCGCCCTTCCAGCAGATCGCCCCGCCCAGCGCGATCACGCTGCCGTTCGTGGCTTTGCCGAACACTGACGATGCAACGGCTCAGGCCGCGATTGAGGGCATCGTCAGGCAGCCCTTTGATCTCAAGGCCGGGCCATTGTGGCGAGCCGCGCTCCTCCAGCACGATCCGCACGATCATATCCTGGTGCTGGTGATCCATCATGCCGTGTTCGACGGCTGGTCGCAGAGTGTGCTGCTGCACGAGCTGAGCACGTTGTATCAAAGCCTGGCCCAGGACGAGCCGAATCCTGATGAATCCGTGCTCCCCGCCCTGCCGCTGCAATATGCCGACTATGCGATCTGGCAGCGCGAGTGGCTGCAAGGCCAAGTTCTCGACGATCAGCTCGACTACTGGCGTCAGCAGCTGGCACACGTCCCGTCGCTGGATCTGCCAACCGATTATCCGCGCCCGGCGGTCTCCACGGATCGTGGCGCGCATATCAGCTTTGTGATCCCGGCTAAGCTGGTGGTGGAGCTTCAGCGGCTCAGCCAACGACTCGACAGCACCCTCTACATGACGCTGCTGGCGGCCTGGCAAGGGCTTTTGTCGCGCTACAGCGGCCAGAGCGACATCGCGGTGGGCACGCCGATCGCTGGACGCGTGCGGCCTGAGCTAGAGTCGCTGATCGGCTTTTTCATCAACACGCTGGTGCTGCGTACCGATCTCAGTGGCGCGCCGAGTTTCGCCGAGCTGGTCGGGCGCGTGCGTGCGACGGCGCTGGGCGCGTACGCGCACCAAGATCTGCCGTTTGAGATGCTGGTCGAAGAGCTGCAGCCCAATCGCGATCTGAGCCGCACGCCGCTCTTCCAGGTGATGTTTGCGCTGCAAAACATGCCGCGCACGACGATCGAGCTGCCGGAGCTGACGCTTGAGCCGCTGAGCGCTGAGCGCGAGGTCAGCCAGTTCGACATCAGCCTGATGTTGAGCGAGACGCCCGCCGGCCTGCGCGGCTATCTTGGCTATCGTACGGATCTGTTTGAGGCCGCGACGATCGAGCGGCTGATCGCGCACTATCAGCTGCTGCTGGCGGCTGTGGTGGCCGATCCGCAGCAAGCGCTCACGGCGGTGCCGCTGCTGACCGAAGCTGAGCAGCAGCAGCTAAACGCGTGGAGCACCAATGTGCTGGCGTTGCCTGAAGATCAATGCTTGCATCAGCTCGTCGAGGCGCAGGTCGCACGCAAGCCTGAGGCGATCGCCTTGAACTGTGGCGGCGAGACACTGACCTACGCTGAGCTCAACGCGCGCGCCAATCAGCTGGCGCACCGGCTCCTGGAACTCGGCGTTAGGCCAGATATGCGCGTCGGGCTGTGTCTGGATCGCTCGCTGGATCTGGTCGTCGGCATTCTGGGCATTCTCAAAGCCGGCGCTGGCTACGTGCCGCTTGACCCGAGCTATCCCGCCGAGCGTGTGGCGTTCATGGCCGAGGATGCGCAGCTAGGCGCGCTGGTGACACACACGGCGCTAAGCGCGGTGCTGCCTGCGTTTGCCGGCGCGATCGTGTGCCTGGACGCCGATGCCGAGGCCATCGCGCGGCAGCCGCGCACGAATCCGCAGGTTGGCGTGGAGCCGCAGCATCTGGCGTATGTGATCTACACCTCGGGCTCGACCGGACGACCCAAGGGCGTGCTGGTGGAGCATCGCCAGGCTGTGAACACGCTCTCGGGCAGCCAGAGCGCGTTTGGTTTTACTCACACGGAGATCATGCCCTGGCTGGCGTCGGTGGCCTTCGACATCGCGCTATTCGAGCTGTTCTCGCCGCTGCTGGCCGGCGGCACAACGCTGATCATTCGGCGCGAGGAAGTACTGGATCTGCCACGGCTCAACGCTATGCTGCGCCGCTGCACGCTGCTGCACGCCGTCCCGACGCTGCTGCGCCAGATTGTGCAGCAGGCCGTCGCGCCGTACACACAGATGCGCCAGGTGTTTGTGGGCGGCGAGGCGGTGCCGCCGGATCTGCTGGCCGCGCTGGCGCTGGTCTTTCCGCGCGCGCAGGTCAATGTGCTCTATGGTCCCACCGAAACGACGATTATCTGTGCGCGCTACGCCGTGCCGCGCCGCGCGGCGGTGACGGGCCATCCGATCGGACAGCCGCTGCCCAATCATCAATTGCGGATCTACGACGCGGACGGCCAGCTAACGCCGATCGGCGTGCCGGGCGAGCTGTACGTGGGCGGCGCGGGCGTGACGCGCGGCTATCTCAACCGCGATGATCTGAATGCCGAGAAGTTCGTGGCGGTCGATGGGCAGCGCTGGTATCGCACCGGCGACCTGGTGCGCTGGCG
>JAFAYS010000190.1 GCA_019240175.1 Chloroflexota bacterium
ACCCAGTGGTACGAGCGCGCCCGCTTTGAGTGGCATCCCAACCAGTCCGATCCGGCCTTCCGCGTGCTGCTGGGGCTGCTGGGCAACGAACTGCGCGGGCCGTACTCCGCCGGCTCGGATTTGCCGCTCGATGCGCCGTGGGTGCGAACCGCCAATCGCGTGATCGGCATTGCCGATGGGCTGCCAACGCTGGCACTGCCGCAAAACCCGGCAGGCGGACCGCCCAACGTCGTCGTCGCGCCAAGCGGCAAGCGGATTGCCTACACCGAGGCGATCAGTGCTAGCTCTTCCGAGCAGCGGCTAGTTGTGCTCAATCTCGATAGCGGCGTGCGTCGCGAGGTTCCGCTTGGCCGCAACGGCCTGGTCTTCGGCAGCGCGTTCTCACCCGACAGCGAGCGCCTGGCCTACAGCGTGGTCTTTAGCGACGCGCTCGGACGCCACGAGTTCCGCGTGCTGGATCTGGCCAGCGGCAATAGCAGCGTGCGCCTGCAAGGCTCGGCGGGACCGATGCCGGTGGTGGTCGCCTGGAATCGCGGCGGCTTGTTCGTCAGAAAGATCCTCTACGCCTCGGACGCGCCGCCGCAGGGCCTGTTCCTGGTCGATCTCCAAGCCAACACGCTCCAGACGATCTATGACGGCATCAACTACGGCGCGGAGCCCAGCCCCGACGGCCAGAAGATCGCGCTGGTCACCGGCGAGCTAGCGATCGGCAGCCCTGCGCGCACGATGCTCGCGGTGCTGGATCGCGCCACAGGCCGCACCACAACGATCGAGGCGCAGGCGCAGCAGTTCATCGGCAATCTTTCGTGGTCGCCGGACAGCAGCCGGATTATGTATAGCCGCACGCTCGACAACAGCGCACGCATCAGCACAATCAATGTCAGCGCACCCGATGGAACTGCGAAGCAAGCAATGCAGATCGCCGCTAGCTCGTTCCCCGGCGAAAATCAGATCCAGGATCTGGCCTGGCACAACAACCAGTCGCTGCTGCTGCTGATTCGCGAAAATCAGAACCGCTCGTCGGTCTTCACGGTCGCGCTGGATCGCTTCGACCCGACCAACGTCAGACAGCTACAAGCCTTCCCGCACGAGGGCGACTTCTTTGACGAGTTCGTGTATCTGCCGCGCTAGCAGCTCCTACATCTCAGCTTTAGAGGGCGACTTCGGTCGTCCTCTGGCTGTTTGATGAGACCTAGCACAAGTTGCAACCATGTTGTTAGTTTTCCTGATCCAGAAGCACGCGCACTTGTGGTATCCTGGCACGCAAAGACGTACCATTTCCTGCGCTGCCAGCATCCGACCACCCAAGGAGTGATCTGTGCGTTCGTTTCTCCTCATGAGCGCGTGCGTTTTCGCCTTAGCACTGCTCGTTCCTCCCGCCAGCACGGCAGCTCCAACTCTTCCAGATATACTACCAGTCATAGTAGATCCTATCGCGCCTGCGCTCACGGTCGCGCCGGCAGCCAACAGCGCCACATCAGCGATCCCAATTGCTGTGCCAGCTTCAGACGTGATAGCCGCACCAACGTTCGCGGTCGCGCCCTCCTCCGACGTCGCCGCGCGCTGGGCCGCCAACGACGCACTCATCGCCAGCGGCGAAGAGAGCCGGAGCTGGACCTGGGGCCCGCAGATCTTTCGCAGCGCGCAGGAAGCCTACGCCGAAGCGCCGGGCGGCAGCCGGAACGTCTGGTATCTCGACAAGGCGCGTATGGAGATCACAAATCCCGAAGCCGATCCTGACGAGAGCTGGTTTGTGACCTCAGGCCTGCTGGTGCGTGAGCTGATCAGTGGTCAGATCCAGGTGGGCAACGCCGCCTACGAGAGCCGCGCGTCTGCTGAGGTTCCGATCGCGGGCGATCTTGAGACACCGCTCGACCAGGCGATCACCTATGCGGATCTCAAGCCGTTGGCCTCGCTCGACAACGATCGCCGCGCTGCCGTGCGCACCGAGTTCGACACGCTCGTCGACGAAACGATCGGCAAGGGCGGCATGGTGAGTCAAGATCAGCGCTTCCACCAGTACGAGGTGCATCTAGGCGCTTACGACGAGGTGCTGGGTCACAATATTCCCGGCGTTTTTATCGAGGCACTGAGCGCTGAGCAGCTGCTCTACGTGGCCGGACGACCGCTCGCCGAGCCCTACTGGACGACGGTGCAGATCAACCACGCGCCGAAAGATGTGCTGGTGCAGGCCTTCGAGCGGCGCATCCTGACCTTCACGCCCACCAATCCTGAGGGCTGGCGCGTCGAGTGGGGTAACGTCGGGCGGCAGTACGCGCAGTGGCGCTACGGCACCGCCGAAGATGGCGCGCCCTTCGATCCCAGCAGCGCGCTCGATGCCAGCTCCACGATCCGCAAGCTAGAGGAGCTATCGCCTGAGGCCGCGCGGATCGCGCTACAGCGTAAAGGGTTAGTTGGCGCGGCGGTGCTCGACCTCAAAACCGGCCAGCTCTACAGCATCAGCGGCACGCGCGCCTTTCCGATGTACAGTACGGCCAAAGTGCCGATCATGATCGGTGTGCTCAACCAGGCGATCCGTGAGCAGCGCGGCATCGCAAGCTGGGAAGACGGCCTGCTGCGCGCGATGATCCAGCGCAGCGACAACGATGCCGCTACCGAGCTGATTATTCATATCGGCGGCGCGGCGACGCTCAACCGTTATTTGCGCGGCATCGGGATCAACAACACGCAGATCGATGCCGACAACTGGGGCGAGAGCACGACTACGCCGCAAGATATGGCCCGGCTGATGGCTAAGCTCGCCAGCTGCACGATCTTGAACGACAAGCTGTGCCACTACGCGCTGGAGCTGATGCGCAATGTGACGCCGGGGCAGCGCTGGGGCATCAGCGCAGGCGTGCCCGGCGGTGTTTCGGTAGCCGTGAAGAACGGCTGGTATCCCGAATCCGCCGGCTGGACGATCAACTCGATCGGCTACATCAAAGGCACGCCCAAGCGCTACACAATCGCGGTCTACACGCGACCTAACCAGAGCATGCGCTACGGCATCGACACGATCGAGGCGATCTCGATGCAGATCTACCCGGCGATGCCGTAGCTTGTACGCTGGCCCTCGCTCACTCAGATTGGCAATCTGCTCAGGCTTCGGGTAAGATGGGCCGATCATCAATAACCACGGAGCAGCATATGGTCGTCAAAGTCCGGCTGGGCGAAGTCATTCCACCACCGATGCAAGCAGCCCATCGCGAGCATATCATCGCGTTTCTGGAGCAGGAGGGCATCTCGATCCACGCCGAGGATCTAGGCGCGACCGAGATCAGCGAGCGGCAGGTCAAAGAGCTGCTCGAAGAGCTGGCCGAAGGAATTGATGAGTAGAGGCAGGGGCAGATTAAGGTAGGCTCTCATCCCCCGGCCCCTTTCCCCGAACGTCGGCAGGCTTCTGCCTCCGTTGCCGCAGGAGAAGGGGAGAAATGTCGGTACGTGCTTTGTTGCTTTGTTCTTGAACAGGCTCTCATCCCCCGCCCTTTCTCCACTCCTCGGCGGGGTTCCGCCTCCACCTAGAGGGTACCCGCGATCGGAGAAGGGGAGATTTCCGGCGCGGCAAGCAGCAGACGAGGGGAAATCGCGGGCGCAGCAAGCAGCGCCCTTACACTTTTGTTCTTCCCCTTTGTTCCCCTAGGTTCTGGGTTCTAGGTTCTAGGTTCTCCGTTCTTCTTCCAGCGCCGCCTCAACCGCGTTACACAGCTCGCTGCGCGCCACCAGCTCTCGCACCGCCTCCATGTAGGGATAGAGCACGACGTCGCATTCCAGGAACGGCACATGCTTGCGGATCAGCTCGTAGGCGGCGGCGGTGCCACGGCCCAGCTTCAGGTTATCGCGCTGATCCTCGGGGTAGAGCTGTCGCCGCAGGTCGATCGCCTGACAGGCCGCCATCGCCTCACACGCCACGATCATCTGAAGATTGTGCAGCACAGCATGAGCTTGACGCGCCGCTGTCGCGCCCATGCTGTTGTGGTCTTCCTGTCCCGCCGAGGTGGGGATCGTATCGGCGCTGGCAGGATGCGCCAGCACTTTGTTCTCAGAGGCCAGCGCGGCGGCTGTGTACTGCACAAGCATCAGCCCCGAGTTGAGACCGCCATGCTCGATCAGAAACGCCGGCAGCAGACCACCATGCCGCGCCGGATCGAGCAGCCGCGCCAGCCGCCGCTCGGAGATGTTGCCCAGCTCGGTCAGGCCAAGCTTGAGATAATCCAGCGCCAGCGCCAGCGGCTCGCCATGGAAATTGCCACCCGAGAGCGCCTCGACATTGCCCTCGTCGTCGATGAAAATAAGAGGATTATCGGTAGCACTGTTTAGCTCGATCTCGATTGCCCAACGCGCATAAAACGCACTATCACGCACCGCGCCGTGAACCTGCGGCGTGCAGCGTAGCGAATAGGCGTCCTGCACCTTCCAGCCCGCTGGTCGCAGCTCGGGCGGCAGCGTCGCGGTGTTTTGCTCGGCACGCTGCTGACCGCCTTCCGCGCCCCAGAGCAGCGTGCTGCCCTCAAGCACTCGGCGCAAAAACGCGGCGCACTCGATCTGCCTTGGGTGCGGGCGAGCGGCGTGGATGCGTGGATCAAGTGCGATCGGCACGCCGGCCATCGCCTCGAACGAGAGCGCGGCGGCAATATCGGCGGTTCGGCACACCATCTCGGCGTCGTTGGTGATCAGCGCGCCCAGGCCGGCCATCAGCGCCGTACCGTTGGTGAGCGCCAAACCTTCTTTGGCCTGCAACGTCAGCGGCTCCAAACCAACCTGCGCCAGCGCCTCAGCTCCAGTCATGCGCACACCGTCGATCTGCGCCTCGCCCATGCCGATCAGCACCAGCGCGATGTGCGCCAGTGGCGCGAGATCGCCCGACGAACCCATCGAGCCCTGGCTGGGCACCACCGGAATCACATCGCGGCGCACTAGCTCAAGCAGCTGATCCACGACCAGCGGACGAATGCCGGAAACGCCCTTGGCCAGCGTGTTGGCACGAACCAGCATCATCGCGCGCACGGCCTCGGGATCGAGCAGCGGCCCGGTGCCAACCGCGTGGCTCATCACAATATTGCGCTGAAGCTGCTCCACTACATCGCGCGGAATCACGCGATCCTGAAACTTGCCGAAGCCGGTCGTGATCCCGTAGATCACCGCGCCCTCGGCCACAAATCGCTCGACCGCCTCACGCGATCGGCGCATCCGATCATAGGCGGCATCGGCGATCTCGATACGTGTTTGTTTGTCGCGTGCAGCCTGCACCAGCGCCTCGATCGTCAGCTGCTCGCCATCGAGCACGATTGTTTGCATCCTAAAGCTCCTCCGAAGGGGATTTAAGTCAGTGGAAGATTTATGTCCTCTGCGGACGCCGGATCAACCAGCGCCAAAGGCCAACCACAACGCCTACGGCCAGCAGAAGAAAACTGCCGTTGACGAAGAGCCATTTTACCAGCGTGAGCACCGGCGCAAGCAGATCCACCACCGGCGTACGCGCCGGATACCGCGCCATCACCAGCGAGGTCGCCAGATTTTCGCCGTAGTCGAAGAGCGCGCCCAGGACCGGGCTGAGATTGGCATAGCGCCACGGACTACCAACCGCAAACGCTCTGCCGTACACCCAGCTGAGCGCCGTGCTCAGAAACGCAGTGTACACCAGCGGCCAGATCACATCAAACGTGAAGCGCGCCCGAATATACGCCGCGCGACCTTCCGGGCCGTACTGCTCTGCCAGGCGATACAAAT
>JAFAYS010000261.1 GCA_019240175.1 Chloroflexota bacterium
CTCCACCACTGCTTGAGGTTCATCACCTCACAAAATCGTTTGGCGGCGTCCACGCGCTGAAAGACGTGGATTTCGCACTGCGCTCGGGCGAGATCCACGCGCTGCTGGGCGAGAACGGTGCCGGCAAATCGACGATGATCAAGCTGATGACCGGCATCTACCAGCCGGACGCTGGCGAGATCCTGCTCGATGGGCAGCCAGTGCATTTCGCCAACACACACGCGGCACAGGCACACGGCGTCGTCGCCATCTACCAAGAGCCCAGCCTTTTTCCCGATCTCGACATCGCCGAAAATATCTTTGTCGGTCGGCAGCCCACGCGGCGCGGACGCATCGACTGGGCCCGCATGTACGCCGACGCGGCGGATCTACTGCGTCGACTGGGCGTGGAGCTCGATCCGCGCACCAAAGCTCGCGCCCTGAGCGTCGCGCAGATGCAGCTGGTCGAGATCGCCCGTGCTATCTCGATCCAGGCGCGCGTACTGATCATGGACGAGCCGACCTCGTCGCTGACGCTGGGCGAGATCGAAGACCTGTTTGTGATCGTGCGCCAGCTGCGGGCGCAGGGCACCTCGATCATCTTTATCTCGCACCATCTCGAAGAGCTGTTCGCCCTCTGCGATCGCGTGACGATTCTGCGCGACGGCACCTATGTCGGCACACGCTCCATGACCGAGATCACCACCGACGGCCTGATCCAGATGATGGTCGGACGCACGCTCAACGAGCTGTTTCCCAAGCAAGCAGTGCCGCCCGGCGAGGTCGTGCTGGAAGTCGAAGGACTGGGCGTGGCCGGCAACTTCGCGGACGTGTCGTTCAGCCTGCGGCGCGGCGAGATCCTGGGCATGGCGGGTTTGATCGGCGCGGGGCGCACCGAGGTTGCGCGCGCGCTCTTTGGCGTGGATCGCGCCACCAGCGGCACGATCAAGCTGGACGGCAGGCCCGTCACGATCACCAGCCCGCAGGCCGCGATGGAGCTTGGCATCGGCTACGTGCCCGAAGATCGCAAGCTGCATGGGCTAGTGCTGGAGATGAGCATCGCCGACAACATCACGCTGCCCGAGCTGCCGCACTTTGCGCGCATGGGCTGGCTCGACGCCGGGCGCGAGCATCATGCGGCGGCCAACGGCGTGCAGGCGCTGGAAGTCAGGATGAGCAGCGTCGATCAGCCGGTTGGGCAGCTGTCGGGCGGCAACCAGCAAAAGGTTGTGCTGGCCAAATGGCTGGGCACCAAGCCGCGCGTGCTGATCCTCGACGAGCCGACGCGCGGCATCGACGTGGGCACCAAGGCGGCGGTCCATCGCCTGATGAGCACGCTGGCCGCGCAGGGCATGGCGATCTTGATGATCTCCTCCGAGCTGCCCGAGGTGCTGGGCATGAGCGACCGCATTCTGGTCATGCGCGAGGGCCGCGTCACGGGACACTTTAGCCGCGCCGAGGCCACGCAGGAGCGCCTGATGATGGCAGCGACGGCGGCGTGACGAAGGAACAAATGAACAAACGAACAAGGGAACAAACGAAAGAAACGAACGAAAGAACCTAGAACTTAGAACCTAGAACTTAGAACCTAGAACCTAGGGAACAAAGAACAGAGAACAAATAACAAAGCAGTAGCACTTTTCCCCTCGCCTGCCGCAACCGACGCCGAAGCTGGCGGAGGTTCGGGGAAGGGGGATGGCCCGCAGGGCAGGGGTGAAGGCCTGAACCCAAACAACAAAAGCACAAAACTATCATCAAGCCATTTTGTTCCTTTGTTCCTTTGTTCCTTTGTTTTCCCACACAAGAGGCTAGCGATGATCGCAGAAACGGAGTCGTATCGTCCGCCGCAGCGAGGCCTGGTACAGGCATTCGTGAAATATCGCGAAGTGGGCATTGTGCTGATTTTGGTCGTGCTCTCGGCGCTGGTCAGCCTGCGCAATCCGGCCTTTCTCAGCCTGAATAACTTTCGCGACATTCTGCTCAATATCTCGATTCTGGTGATCGTCGCCCTGGCGCAGAGCATGGTGATCATTACGCGCGGCATCGACCTGTCGGTCGGCTCGATCATCGGCCTGACCGCCATGATGGTCTCGTTCACGGTCGCGGCGTTTCCGAGCCTGCCGCCAATCCTGACGATCCCGCTGGGCATGGCGCTCGGCGCGGCGCTGGGCAGCCTCAACGGGCTGATCATCGCGGGCGGAGGCGCGCCGCCGATCATCGCCACGCTGGGCACGCTGAGCATCTATCGCGGCCTGATCTTCTTGTACAGCGGCAGCAAATCCACGATCAACGCCTTCGAGATGCCGCCGGGCTTTCGCCAGCTGGCCAAAGGCGCGCCGCTGGGCGTGCCCAACCTGATTCTGTTTGCGATCGTCGTCGCGATTGCGGTCTACTACTTTTTGCGCTACACCCGCACGGGCCGCGACATCTACACCGTCGGCAGCAACCCCGACGCCGCGCGCTTCGCCGGCATTCCCATGCAGCGGATCATCTTTCTGGTCTACGTGATCTCCGGGCTGCTCTGCGGCCTGGCCGGCGTGCTGTGGGCGGCGCGCTTCGAGTCGGCGCAGACCAACACGGCGCTGGGCTTCGAGCTCCAAACCGTGGCCGCGCCGGTCGTCGGCGGCGTGAGCACGCTGGGCGGCAGCGGCACAGTGGTCGGCGTGGTGCTCGGCGCGTTTCTGCTGGGCATCATCACCAACGCGCTGACGCTGGTGCAGATCTCGCCTTTCTGGCAGCTGGCGGCGCAGGGCTTCTTGATCCTGCTGGCGGTGCTGGCCGACGCGCTGATCGTCGGGCGGCTGCAGCGCTTCTCGGCGCGCAAGCTTCGCTGAGGAAACTGAGATGAATACAAAGCTGCTGCGTCGCGCTTTCGTTCGCTGGGAGTGGCTGCTGGTCATGTTGATCATCGTCGTCACGATCGTCAACGCGCGGCTATCGCCCTTTTTCTTGAACGGCACCAACCTGCTGCGCAACACCTCCGACTTCATGGAGATCGGCATTCTGAT
>JAFAYS010000347.1 GCA_019240175.1 Chloroflexota bacterium
GCATCTACGATCTGATCCGTCTCGGCGTTCAGTTCGACACCCAGGACGGCGAGCTGGCGCTGGGCCTTGAGGCGGCGCATCAGGCGCGGCGCATCCTCCACGCGGGCGGCGACGCAACCGGACGCTACATTGAGCTGGCGCTCTGCGATGTGCTACAGCAAGCCGGCGTGGTCGTGCGCGAGCATACGTATGTCGGCGAGATCGTGGTGGAGCAGGGCCGCGCGACCGGCGTGTGGGCGCAGACCGAATCCGGCACGCCTGAGCTGTTCCGCGCCGATCACATTATTCTGGCCTGTGGTGGCGCCGGCCAGCTCTTCGCCGCGACCACCAATCCAGCCGTCGCGACCGGCGATGGCGTGGCGCTGGCGTATCGTGCGGGCGCAGCGCTGGCGGATCTTGAGTTCTACCAGTTCCACCCGACCGCGCTTCAGCTGCCGGGACAGCCGACCTTTTTGATCTCCGAGGCCGTGCGTGGCGAAGGGGCGTTTCTGCGCAACCAGACGGGCGAGCGCTTTATGCCGAGCTACGCTGCGCAGGCCGAGCTAGCGCCACGCGATGTGGTGGCGCGCGCGATCGTGGCCGAGATGCAGCGCACCGCCGGGCCGGTCTTTCTGGATCTGCGACATCTCGACGGCGCGACCGTTCACAAGCGCTTCCCGACGATCAGCGCGTTTTGCCGGAGCGTTGGCCTCGACATCGCCGCCGATCTGCTGCCGGTCTCGCCTGCCGCGCACTACTTCATGGGCGGCATCCGCACGAACATTTGGGGCGAAACCACGCTGCCGGGCCTTTATGCCTGCGGTGAGGTCGCGTGTACGGGCGTGCATGGCGCGAATCGCCTGGCCAGCAACTCGCTGGTCGAAGGGCTGGTTTTTGGCTGGCGGATCGTGCGCCGAACGATCGAGGGAGCGCCGGCGACGCCCGATTCCACTCAGCGTCCGCTGCCCGACCTCCAAATCGCGCCGATGCCCGATCGAACACTGCCGTCAGTGATCCAGCCGCCGACCAAAGCCGCCGCCCAGCAACTGATGTGGGAGCATGTCGGGCTGGTACGCAACGCCGACGGCCTCGATCGCGCGGTTGCGGCGTTGGCTGGCTGGAACGCCACGCTGCCCACGCCGCGCACGATCGCCGAGCACGAGCTGGCGAATCAGCTGCTGCTGAGCTGGCTGATGGCCACGGCGGCACGGGAGCGCACCGAAAGTCGCGGCGGCCACTATCGCGCCGATCATCCCCACACTGATGCAGTCTGGCAACGGCATATTGTGCTGACGCGCGCCGAGTTGCAGCCGATCGATGAGCGCGAGATCTGTTTGGCCGCGACTGCTCTGTAAACCAATCTATGAAACAATATTAGGAATAAACCATGATCGATACTGAAATCACCACGCTGCCGTCCGTGCAGCTGACGCACTATCTCACATCGCGCGAGCTTGAGGCGATTGTCGAGCGCGCGCTGGCCGAAGACCTGGGCCGCGGCGATATTACCTCGGATCTGCTGGTGCCGCCCACAGTCCAGGCAACCGCGATCTTTCACGCGCGGCGCGACGGCGTGATCGCCGGCATCGACGTGGCCGCCTGCGTCTACCGCCTGATCGATCCGACGCTGCGCTTTGTGGCCGAGATCGCCGACGGCACGCCGGTCACGCCAGGCCAGGCGATCGCCAGGGTGAGCGGCTCCGCCCACAGCTTGCTGCGCGGTGAGCGGGTCGCGCTGAATTTTATGCAGCGGCTAAGCGGTACTGCCAGCCTGACCGCGCGTTATGCCGAGATAGTGCGCGGCACACGTGCTCGGATTGTGGATACGCGCAAAACCACGCCCGGCCTGCGCGCGCTGGAAAAGTACGCCGTTCGCGCCGGTGGTGGCCACAATCATCGCCGCGATCTCAGCGACATGATGCTGGTCAAAGACAATCATCTGGTGGCCCTGCGCTCGCGTGGCGTCACGCTGGCCGAGGCGATCGAGCAGGCGCGGCAAGCACTGCCACACTCGATCAAGATCGAGGTCGAGGTCGA
>JAFAYS010000410.1 GCA_019240175.1 Chloroflexota bacterium
CCTGCTGCTCAGCCGGCGACAGATCGCGCCAATCCAGCTCCTGGATCGGCATACGTGCCCGCCGGTAGACTACCTGCACCGGCTCTTTGCGATTTTCCCAGATAAACACCGTGCGCAGCGCCGCGTGTCGATTCACGGTCTGCTGCCAGGCTTGCTTCAGCGCCTCGATCTGGATCGCGCCATGCAGCGTACAGGTAAACTGCTGCACATACACGCCGGCTTCCGGCGAGTACAAAGTGTGAAACAACATGCCTTGCTGCATCGGCGACAAGGGGCAAATATTTTCAAGGAAATCTTTATTCATCCTGATCAATCCTCACCGGGCAGATCCAGCGACGCAAGCAAATCGTCGAGATCGGCCTGGCTCATATCCATTGTAGGAAAATCTGAGGGCGTGTAGCCGCTGGTCTCGACGGCTTGACAGGCCGCGATCAGGCTACGCAGCGCGTCGAGAAACAGCTCGATCTGGCGACTGACCACCTCCGGCGCAAGCCGCTGCGGGTTGAAGATCCAGCGCACCTCAAGGTGATCTTCCTCAATCCGCGCGCGAATGTCGAGCAGATACGCGGAGTTGCGTGGAGCGGCTAGCGCAGCGTTATCGACGAGCTGCGCCGTGCCAAGCGTAAACGTATTGGCGATCTGCTCGCCCAGCGGCTCCCGATAGCTAAAGCCGATCGTCGGCTGCGGCTGGCGCTGGACGCTCGTGTCGCGGCGTTTTGAGCGCAGCTGCTCTTTGAGCGTTTTCAGCGCGGTTGTCGGCGCGTCGTCGGCATTGATGGCGAGATCAACATTGGTTATGTCAACAAAACAACCGACGATACGCGGCAGCTCTGCGGATCGTTGATCGCTCACCAGCTCCACCGACAGCTCAGACGCGCCGCTCCAGGCGGCCCAGATCTGCGCGAAAGCCGTCAACAGCGCCTCGTCGGTTGTGGTGCGATACGCCAGCGGCACGGCCTCAAGCAGCGCTTGCGTTTCCTCAGCCGTCAGCGCTACCGCAGCGCTTTCCCACGACGCCGCGCCGGGCTGCGGTGCCGGCAAAGGCGTCTGCTGGGCGTGCTCATGGGCCCACGCTCGGAAGGAGCCAGCGGCCTGCAACGCAAGCGGCACGCCCGCGCTGAGCTGCTGATACGCCTGCTGAAGATCTTCGAGCAGGATCAGCCACGAGCGCAGATCGACGGCCAGCTGATGGATCACGAGCAACAGACGGCTTTGCTGCGGGCCAAGTCGTAGGATCGCGGCGGCAAGCAGCTGACCCGCCGCCAGGCTCAGCCGGGCTTGCAGCTCTGCGCTCACCTGGCGCGTCGCCGCGTCCAGCTCCACACTCGGCAGCGACCGCAGATCGACTTCGGTACACGGAAGCTGAGCGCTCGCACCGGCATCGCTGTGGAGCCAGCCGGCGTCGCTTTGGCTGAAGCTCAGGCGCAGAGCATCGTGCTGGCTCAGCAGCGCGCGAAGCACCGCGTCGACCTGCGGCGGCTCAAGCGCCAGCGGCACATCCAGGCTCATGCTCCAGCTCGCCTGACCATCGGGATCGCCACCGGCCAGCAGGGTGGACTGAGCCGGCGTTACCGGCAGCGGACGGGTGCCCTCTGGGCGCAGCTCCTCGGCGATCAGCAGCGCGGACTGCGCGGCGGCGACCAGCTCGGCGATCGTCTGGTGCTCAAAGATTTGATCGGGCGTCAGGCGCAGGCCTCCCTGCTGCGCGCGCGACACAACCTGAATACTCTTCACCGAATCGCCGCCCAGCTCAAAGAAATTATCCTGCACGCCCACCGGCGCGACGCCGAGCAAAGCTTGCCAGATCTCAGCCAGCGCCCGCTCGGCGTCGGTGCGCGGCGCGACATACGGCGAGCTGAGCGCAGGCCGCGGATGACCGCCCACCGCTGACACGGCGGACGCGGCGGACGCGGCATCGCCGGCAGCCGGCAGCGCCACGTGCTGATCGATTGGCTCCAAGCCAGCGTGCGACACCAGCACACAGGTGAGATCGTGTTCCAGGATGCTGCCCAGCACGTGGCCGGCAAACGCAGCGACGTGATCGCCAGGCAATGCAGCAAACGCCTGATCCCAGTGAACCGCTGTTACCAGGCCGTCGCGCTGCGTGCGCATGTGAGCGGCGTAGGCATCCAGCAACGCGGCGGCAGCGCAATCGTCGAGGGCGGGCGCGTGACCCAGCCGCGCCTCGCGGGAAGAGCACAGCAGCAGGAAGTCCAGCGCCAGCGGCTCCAGCACCTGCGCCAGCGTCGGCAAATAATCGATCAGCCTAGCGAGTCCATCGCCCGAAGGATCAGACGTCGCGGGCGGTGTGGCAATCACGCCATCGATCACACCAAAGCGCGCTACGGCAGCGTCACGCGCCTGGCTCAGCAGATCCGCATCAAGGAGATCGCCCGTGAAGATCAGAAGATCTTCGCTCGGCTCGATCAGCGACTGCTCGCTCGTCTGCCGCTGCCCATCGACCAGAATCAGCCTCCCGTTGAGCGCGCGACTCAGATAGGACGCCAGATCGCGATTGATGCCAGCCAGATCACCCACCAGTAGATACACGCCGCCCGCGCGCAGCTCCGACGTAGGCAGCGACGCCGGCGGCACGTCGAGCGGCTCAAGCGTTTGCACCCAACGATGCCGGCCACGATACGCGATCGTGCGCTCCTCGGACGGCGTTTGCAGCTCGGCGACCAGCTGTTTGGCGGCCAGCCGCACGCCGGCCTGTGACGGCGGCAGCGCAAGATCGACGCTGCGGCAGATCAACCCTGGATACGCCGACTCGATCCCACGGCACAGACCGATCAGCGCGGCGTTGGCAGGTTCCGGCTCTTCCTCTCCCGTCACGATTTGCAGCCGATCCGACACCACAACCAGCTGCGTAGTCGTCGCGCGCCCGCTGCTGCCAAGCGACTGGGCCAGTAAGCGCAGACTGGCCACCGCATCACCGGGGCCGATCGTTGTGTCATACTGGATCGGCCAGAAGGATACGACCAGCTCAGGCAGCCGATTCTGGTCTGCCAGCCGCTCGATCAACTTTTGATAGTCGTCAAGCTGATCGGCGCGCAGCGTTACGGTTTGCGTATCCTGCTCAAAGTAGCGCCGGCCCGCAAAAACGCTGATCACGTCGCCGCCCAACTGTTGTAGCTGGCTGACGACCTGCGCGCAGAGATCGCTGTTGTTATGCAGTACCAGCACCGGCCCCGCGAGCGGGGTGTGCGGCGCGTGGCGCGTGGTAGCCGGGCTCAGCGACTGCTTCCAGATCGGCACGCTGAGCGGAGCTTCGGTGAGCGCAGGCTGAGCCGGCGGCTGGATCAGGCCAAGCCCGGCGCTGGGGTTCGCCTCGATCCAGTAGCGCTCGCCCTCAAACGGATACAACGGCAACGAGATCCGCTGGCGGCGCTCGTCCGCATGAAACGCCGGCCAATCAACGGTCACGCCCGCCGCCCACAGCCGACCAAGCGCCGCCAGCAGCACGGCCTCATCGGCGCGTTGATCTTTGGAATGGCGCAGCGAGGCGATGATCCGCTGCTGATCGGCAGCGCTGTCGCCCAGAAGATCCTTGGCCAGCGCGCTGAGCGTTTGGCCGGGGCCGACTTCCAGCAGCAGCCGATCAGGCGCTTGGAGCAGCGTTTCCAGGCCAGGGCCGAAAAGCACCGGCTCACGCAGATGTCGCGCCCAGTAGTAGGGATCGGTCGCCTGCTCGGGCGTGATCCAGGTGCCGGTCACGTTGGAGACAAACGGGATCTGCGGTGCAGCCAGGCGCACGCGCGCCACGCGCTCGGCAAACGGCGACAGAATCGGCTCCATCATGGCGGAGTGGAAGGCGTGCGACGTGTGCAGTGGCCGGCACTCAACGCCCTGCTCGCGCAGCTCCCCGTGCAGCCGGGCGATCGCCTGGGCCGGGCCGGAGACCGTGCAGAGCTTCCGGCTATTGACCGCCGCTACTGTAACGTCAGACGGCAGCAGCGGCTCAAGCTCCGTCGCCGGCAGCGCCACGCTCAGCATCGCACCGGCGGGCAACTGCTGCATCAGGCGGCCACGCGCGGCGATCAAGGCCAGCGCATCTTCCAACGAGAAGACGCCCGCCAGCGTCGCCGCAACGTACTCGCCGATCGAGTGACCGATCAGCGCGCTTGGCTTGACGCCCCAGCTTAGCCAGAGCTGCGCCAGCGCATAGGAGACCACAAACAGCGCCGGCTGCGCGAGATCGGTTTGGTTGAGCCGCGCGGCAGCCTCCTCGCCGGCCTCGGCGGGATAGAGCACCGAGCACAGATCAAGGCCCAAGTGCGGCATGAGCAGCGCGGCGCAGCGATCGACGGTTGCGCGGAACAGCGGCTCACTCGCGTACAGATCGCGGCCCATGTTGACAT
>JAFAYS010000501.1 GCA_019240175.1 Chloroflexota bacterium
CAACGTTTGTGCTGCTCGACGCGCTGCCGATCAACCAGAACGGCAAGATCGATCGCAAGGCGCTGCCCGCGCCCGACGCGCTGCGGCCTGAGCTTGACGTAACCTATGTTGCACCGCGCACCGCCAGCGAGGCCACGCTGGTCGAGATCTGGCAGGATCTGCTGCATGTCGATCGCATCGGCGTTCACGATCATTTCTTCGACGTCGGCGGGCACTCGCTGCTGGCCACACAGCTGATCTCGCGGGTACGTGCCAGCTTTGGCATTACGCTGACCGTGCGCGATCTGCTGCTCGCGCCGACGGTGGCCGACCAGGCGGTGATGTTGGAGGCCGGTCTGCTTGAGCTGGCCGACGACGCGCTGCTCGACGATCTGCTGGATGAGCTTGACGATCTTGACGAAGACGACCTGCTCGACGATCTTGACCAGGACGCGGCTGAGCAGCCCAGCCGCTCGGGACTATAATTCGCTTTCGCTAAGGAGTTTCTAATGCCAATCCGACCGACTGACTATATCTGGTTCAACGGCGAAATGGTGGAGTGGGAAAAGGCGACCGTGCATGTGATGTCGCACGCGCTGCACTACGGCTCTAGCCTGTTCGAGGGCATTCGCTGCTACGAAACGCCCAACGGTCCCGCGCTCTTCCGCCTCGACGCGCACATCGATCGGCTGCTGGACTCGGCGCGGATCTACCAGATGCAGGTGCTGTTCGACGCCGAGCAGCTCAAGCAGGCCTGCCGCGATGTGATCCGCGTCAACAAGCTGCAAAGCTCGTATCTGCGCCCGCTGGTCTTTCGTGGCCTGGACGAGCCGACGCTGATCCCGAGCGATCGTCCGGTGGAGGTGATGATCGCGGCGCAGCACTGGGGCGCGTATCTCGGCGCCGACGCGCTGGAAAAAGGCGTCGATGTGTGCGTGTCGTCGTGGAATCGGCTTGCGCCCAACACCATGCCGACGCTGGCCAAAGCCGGCGGTAACTACCTGTCATCGCAGCTGATCGCGCTGGAAGCTCGGCGCAACGGCTACGTGGAAGGTATCGCGCTGGATGTTAACGGCATGCTCAGCGAAGGCTCCGGCGAGAATCTGTTTGTGGTGCATAAAGGCGTGATCTACACGCCGCCGGCCAACGCCTCGCTGCTGCCCGGCATCACCCGCGACACGATCATCACGCTGGCCGGCACGCTCGGCTATGAGGTGCGTGAGCAGCCGCTGCCGCGCGAAACGCTATATGTTGCGGATGAGATCTTCCTCACGGGCACGGCTGCTGAGGTATCAACGGTGCGCTCGGTGGATGGCACCGTGGTCAAGAGCGGCGGCCGCGGGCCGATCACGGCGGCGCTACAGCAGGCGTTCTTTGGCTTGTTCAAAGGCGAGACCGAGGATGCCTGGGGCTGGCTGGATTACGTGCCGGCCAACGCCTAGTCGCGGTCGCCAGCAATTTGCCGCGCCCCAGAACGATCATCCTGGGGCGCTGGTTTTGCTCATTACATGTTGTTACGCATCGGCATCCGGCGCGGCGCGAACCAGGATCTCGCCGTCGAAGACAATATATTTGGCCGGTCCGCCTGGCTCGGGAACAAAGCCGATATTCAGGCCGCTCTCGGTGTGGCAGTAGCAATCGTCGTCAAACGCGGCCAGCGGCACATCGTTGTCGTCCCACTGCGCGCGCAGCTCATCATCCTGCGGATGGACGCGCACGGTGCGCTGATCGTTGCGGTACACGCCGCTGTAGTGCTGCCACCGGCTGCGATCCGGATCGATCGGTGTGGGCTCGGCGAAAGTTTCAGGGATCTGCATCAGCGTCTCGAAAAGATAGGCTTCCAGATCGTTGAGCGTGAGCAGCTCGGTGAGATTGTAAAGCGCGACAAAGCCCAGCCGCTGCTCGGGAACCAGCACAAACAGGCTGCCAAAGCTGCCGATCATGCCGCCGTGTTTGACGCGCCGCACGCCTTTATAGGTTTCGGTGACAAAGGCCAGCCCGTAGCCGTCGCCCCCGGGCGAGTAGTAGGCGACCTGGCGGCGCTGCATCTCCGCGATCGAGGCGCTGCTCAGGATCTGCGCGTCGCCAAAGGTGCCGCCTGCGAGCTGCATGCTGCCGAAGTTGGCCAGATCCAGCGCCGTGGACAGCGCAAACGAGCTGGGATACTGCCCCGCGTTCTCGGCGAAACGATGCTGCACGCGCATGCTGCCGTCTTCCAGCAGATCGTGGCCCTGCGCCACGGAATACGTCATCGCGACCAGCGGATCGAAGGTGGTGCGCGTCATGTTCAGCGGCTCGAAGATCAGCTCGCGCATCAGCTCGGGGTAGGCGCTGCCACTGACGACTTCGGCGATGTAGCCCGCCAGATCCAGGCTGGGACTGCTGTAGGCAAAAGCTTTACCCGGCTCGACAAAGACCAGATCGCCGGTGATGCGCTCACGTGCCCAGCTGGCCAGCGCCGGCAGATTGCGATCGCCCGCCAGCTCTTCAAGATCGGCCAGGCCCGCCGAATGGCTGAGCAGCATGCGCAGCGTGATCTGCGTGCTCTGGGGTAGCGTGGTTCCAAGCTCGGGAACGTAGCGGTTAATTGGCTGATCGAGATCGAGCTGGC
>JAFAYS010000668.1 GCA_019240175.1 Chloroflexota bacterium
AACCTGGAGTTCGATCCCGGACGCATGGCCGAGATCGAAGAGCGCTTTCTGCTACTACGCACACTTCAGCGCAAGTACAACGGCACCAGCCAGGAGCTGATCGACTCGGTGGAAGCGGCGCGGGTTGAGCTGGATCGGCTGATGCACTCCGCCGAGCACATGGCCGATCTTGAAGCGCAGGAGGCAAAGCTGCTCAAAGAGCTAGGCGCGCTGGCCGGCGATCTTTCACGCAAACGCCGCCTGGCCGGCGAAGAGCTGAGCAGCCGGATCGAGCAGTCGATGCAAGATCTGGCCATGCCTCACGTCAAATTCGCGGTCAGCATCGAGCATGTGCCCGACGCGCACGGCGTGTCTTTCACGCCGCACAACGGCAATCCCGACAGCGCTCATGCCCGCGTTGGCTTCGACAAAACCGGCATCGATCGCATCGAGTTTATGATCTCGCCCAACCCCGGCGAGCCTCTCAAACCGCTGGCGCGCATCGCGTCGGGTGGTGAGAGCGCGCGGCTGCTGCTGGCAATGAAATCGATCTTGTCGCTGGTCGACGTGGTTCCGGCGCTGGTCTTCGATGAGGTCGACGTCGGCGTCGGCGGGCGCGCAGGCTCAGTGGTCGGCGAAAAGCTGTGGGCCATGACCGACAACCATCAGGTGCTGTGCATCACGCATCTGCCGCAGGTCGCGGCCTTTGGCGACGCCCACTACACGATCCGCAAACACGTCCAGGATGGTCGTACGCGCTCAAGCGTCACGCCGCTCGACTGGGATAGCCGCATCAACGAGGTAGCCGAGATGCTGGACGGCGTGCCGCTCAGCGAGGCCAGCCGCCTGAGCGCCAAAACCATGCTTGAGCGCGCGGTCACCTTCAAGCAGAGCCGCCGGCCCAATGATCGGCAGATGGCGATCGTCGGCGACACGCAATAAGTATGTAAAAGCATCGCGGCGCGATCGGATTGTGCCAAGACCACTAGCTGCGGATGCGAGGCACGGCGACGCCGTGCCTTTGCAGCAGAAAAAGATACTCCCCCGTATCTGGAGGATAGATTGCAACGCCAAACGTTTCTCACCCGCTGGGCGGACCGCATCATCGAGGCTGGCTGGCTGCTCGCGCTGGTGTTTACGCCATATTTCTTTAATCTCCTGACGGCGCGGCACTTCGAGCCCGACAAAGCGATGGTGTTGCGCTCGCTGGTGCTGGTGATGCTGGCCGCCTGGGGCATCAAAACCATTGAGCAGATCTCGATGGCGCGTGAGCGACCGACATGGCAAGCCTGGTGGCGTGCGCCGCTGGCGATTCCGGCGCTGATCTTCGCAGGCGTGTTCGTGCTGGCGACATTGGTCTCGGTCCAGCCCAGCCTTTCGTGGTGGGGCTCGTACCAGCGCGGCCAGGGCACCTACACCAATCTATCGTATATCGCGCTCTTCGCGCTGATCGTGGGCAACCTGCGCACGCGTGAGCAGCTCCAGCGGCTGCTGACCACGGCGATCTTGACCGGCGTGTCGGTCTCGACCTACGGCATTGTGCAGCATCTTGGCCTCGATCCGCTGCCCTGGAAAGGCAACGTGATCACGCGCATCTCGTCCACGATGGGCAACTCGATCTTTGTCGCCGCCTATCTGATCATGATCGTGCCGTGGGTGCTGTACCGGCTCACGCTGGCGATCGCGCGCTACCGCACAGCACCGCAGGGTGAGCGCGCCACCGACTGGGCCTGGCTGGGCTTCTTTGCGCTGCTGCTGGTCGGCCAGCAGGCGCTCTTGCTGGGTATCCTCAAATTCCTGGGCGGTGTGCGGCCCGTCAACGGCGATTTCCGCTACTGGTGGGTATCGCCCGTCGCGATCGCGCTGGTGGGCGGCACCTTCGCGCTGGTCAACGCCGCGCACACGGTTCAGCCGAATAAAAAGCTGCTCGGCACGCTGCTGAGCGGCTTTGGCCTCTGGGCGCTGCTGCTGATGCTGGTGTATAGCTCCTCGGCCAGCAGCCAGAGCGTCGATAGCGCTAACCCGCTGCTGGGCGACTGGTGGCTGTGGGTGCTGCTCGGCGTCGCCGGAGTCGTCGGCTTTATGGTGGTCAGCTTCTTCCTGCCCCGACGCAGCGAAACGACCACGCGAACGCTGGTGCTGGGTCAGATCCTGGGCAACGCCGGCGCGCTGATTCTGATCCTGTTGGCAATCTTCTTCTCGCAGAGTCGCGGCCCGTGGATCGGCGGCATGGTCGGGATCGGGCTGTTTGTGCTGCTGCTGCTACTGCGTTTGATCTGGACCGGACAGCGCGAGGGCTGGGCCTCGCTGGGACGGCTGCGCGCCGCGCTGTGGACCACGGTCGGTCTGGGAGTGCTGGCGGCTGGCTTGCTGATCGTCTTCAACATCTCCGACGCGCCGGTCTTTGAGCGGCTGCGCAACGTGCAGTACATCGGGCGGCTGGGACGGCTGCTGGAAACCGACGACGGCACCGGTCGTGTGCGCACGCTGATCTGGTTCGGCGATGATCGCGGCGGTGGCGCGGTTGGGCTGCTCCAGTCCAACTGGCTGCGCACGCTGACATTTGGCCACGGCCCCGAGACGATGTTCACGGCCTTCAATCCGTTCTATCCGCCCGAGCTGGCCGCCTACGAGGCACGCGGCGCGTCGCCGGATCGTTCGCACCAGGCCTGGCTGGATGAGCTAGTGACCAAGGGCGCGCTCGGCCTGCTGAGCTATTTCTTCCTCTTCGGCAGCGCGGCCTGGCTGGCCTGGAAACAGCTGCGCGCGGCCACGGATCTACGCGTGCAGGTGCTGGCGATCGCGGCGCTCTCCACAATCGCGGCGCACTTCTTCGAGGTGCTGGTCGGCATCCCGATCGTTTCGACGCTGACGATGCTGTGGGTAACGTTCGGTGTGCTGGTCGTCAACGGGCTGCTGGCCGGGCTCTACACCATCGACGGGCAGCCGGTTGCCGCAGCTGAGACACCCAGCGAGGCGGTTGAAACCGTCGCGCCCGAGACCACCGAGCGCGGCAAGCGTGGCAAGCCGGCGCAGCAGCGCGGCAAACGCGCCAACACCGGCGGACGACTGGTCGGCACGGTGGGCGCGCCGCTTCAGGGCGGTCTGGGCTTTCGCTGGACCTATCCGCTGCTGCTGATCGCGGCGCTAATGCTGGGCTGGTTCTGGAATCTACGCAACAACTACGCCGATATGTTCCTTAACCAGGCACAATCGTTCACGCCGCGCGGCCTGCAAGACGAGGCCTTCGGCTATCTCAAGCTGCTGCGCGCCGTCGAAAGCGATCCCAAAGAAGATTATTACTACCTGCAGCTGGGCAGCTCAATGCTCAAGATGGCCTATCCCTACAAGCT
>JAFAYS010001066.1 GCA_019240175.1 Chloroflexota bacterium
AATTTTCCTGGAATCTTCAGGGCACGATCGATCAGGACGCTTTTACCCGCGCCTGGCAGGAAGTGCTGGATCGTCACCCGATCTTGCGCACGGCCTGCTACTGGGAAGATCTGGAAGAGCCGCTGCAAGTCGTGCAGCGCGGCGTCACGGTGCCGCTGAGCCGCCACGATTGGCAGTCGCTCACACCCGCCGAGCAGCAGGAAAAGCTTGAGTCGCATCTGGCCGACGATCGGCGGCGTGGCTTCGATCTGTCGCAGGCACCGCTACTGCGCCTGGATCTGATCGCGCTGGCTCCCGATAACCACCAGCTGGTGCTGAGCTGTCATCACCTGCTGCTGGACGGCTGGTCGCTAGCGATCGTGCTCAAAGAGTTTCTGGCCTTCTACGAATCCCTGCGCCAGGGCCAGACGCTTCAACTGCCGCGCAGCCGCCCGTATCGCGACTACATCGCCTGGCTACAGCAGCAAGACATGGCCGAGGTCGAGGGCTTCTGGCGCGAAACGCTCAAAGGCTTTAGCGCGCCGACGCCGCTGGGCCTCAGCCGTGGCTCGGGGTTGAGCACGACATCGGCAGATGCCAGCGAGCTGATGCACCGCGTATCGCCGGAGACGACTGCCGCGCTGCGCACGCTGGTTCAGCAACAGCAGCTCACGGTCAATACCGTGGTGCAGGGCGTGTGGGCGCTGCTCCTCAGCCGCTACAGCCGCGTCGAAGATGTGGTGTACGGCGCGGTCGTCTCGGGGCGGCCCTCGGATCTACCGGGCGTGGAAGAGATGGTTGGGCTGTTCTTCAACACGCTGCCGGTCCGCGTGCAGGTCACGCCGCAGACCTCGGTGCGCGAGTGGCTACAAGGACTGCAGACCCGGCTGGTCGCGGCGCGGCGCTACGAGTACAGCCCGCTGATGCAGGTGCAGTCGTGGAGCGATGTTCCCGCCGGCTTGCCGCTCTTTGAAAGCGTGGTCGTCTTTGAAAACTATCCGATCGACGATTCGCTGCGCACCCAGGCCAGCCTGACCGTGCGCTTGCAGAGGGCGATCGAGCGCGGCAACTATCCGCTCTTCGCGGTGGTGGCGCTCGGCAACGAGCTGCGCGTGCGCCTGATCTACGATCGCCAGCGCTTTGACGAGCCGACGATCGCGCGTATGGCCAGCCACTTCGAGACCGCGCTGGCCAGCATCGTCGCCGATCCCGAGCAGCCGCTGGACCAGATCGCGCTTTTGAGCGCCGATGAGCGCCGCCAGCTGCTCAGCGAGTGGAACGCCAATCAGCTGGCGATCCCGACCGGCAAAAACATGATCCAGCTGTTCGAGGAGCAGGCCGCGCGCACGCCGGAAGCGATCGCGGCAGGTGAGCGCGACCAGCAGCTTAGCTACGATCAGCTCAATCGCCGGGCCAATCAACTGGCGCGACAGCTCGTCGCGCGCGGCGTCGGGCCGGATATTGTGGTCGGGCTGCTGGCCGAGCGTGGCCTGGATCTGTTGACCTCCATGCTGGCCGTCTTCAAAGCCGGCGGCGCGTATCTGCCGCTCGATCCGCATCATCCGGCGCAGCGCCATGTGCAGGTGCTGACCCAGAGCGGCAGCCCGCTAGTGTTGGCGACCAGCCCGTTCGTGCCCGCACTGTCGGAGGCCGTCGCGGCCATGCCACCCGACAGCCAGCCCGCGATCCTGGACATGGGCGAGCTGCTGGCAACCCCGGCGGACGACGCCAATCTTGCGGTGCGGGCCGACGCGCGCAACCTAGCGTATGTGATCTACACCTCCGGCTCGACCGGCGTGCCCAAAGGCGCGATGATCGAGCAGCGCGGCATGCTCAACCATCTCTATGCCAAGATCGCCGATCTACAGCTCACGGATCAGGATCGCGTAGCCCAAACCGCTTCGCAGTGCTTCGATATCTCGGTCTGGCAATTCTTCGTGGCGCTGGTCGTCGGCGCGCAGGTACACATCTATCCCGACGAGATCGCCTTTGATCCGCGCCAGCTGCTGCAACATGTCGATCAGGATGGGATCACGATCCTGGAAACCGTGCCCTCGCTGCTGCGCGCCATGCTCGACGAAGGCGGCGCGCTAGAGCTGTCCGCGCTGCGCTGGCTGATCCCGACCGGCGAGGCGCTGCCGCCGGATCTGTGCCAGCAGTGGCTGCAGCGCTATCCGCGCATTCCGCTGCTCAACGCCTACGGCCCCACCGAGTGCTCCGACGATGTCACGCATCATCCGATCCTCAGCGCGCCTGCCGATCTGCTGCATGTGCCGATTGGCCGGCCTGTGGCGAATATGCGGCTGTATGTGCTGGATCATCGGCTGCAGCCCACGCCGATCGGCGCGATTGGCGAGCTGTACGTGGGCGGCATCGGCGTTGGGCGCGGCTACCTCAACGATCCGGCGCGCACTGCCGAGGTGTTTGTGCCGGATCTGTTCGTGGCCGAGAATGCAGCGGCTGAAGAATCCGGCGGGCGGCTCTACCGCACCGGCGACCTGGCGCGCTATCTGAGCGATGGCAATATCGAGTTTTTGGGGCGCATCGATCACCAGGTCAAGCTGCGTGGCTTCCGCATCGAGCTGGGCGAGATCGAGGCCGTGCTGACGCAACATCCTGCGGTTCATGCCGCCGTCGTGATCGAGCGCGAAGACCGACCTGGCGATAAATTCCTGGCCGCGTATGTTGTCACGCCGCCCAAAGATCAGGCCGCGCTCAGCACCGATTCCGCCGAAACGTCGGATTGGGAGTCCGAGCAGGTTTCGCGTTGGCAGGCGATCTACGACGACGCCTACAGCCAGCAGCAAGCCTCCGCCGATCCGACCTTCAACACCAACAGCTGGGACAGCAGCTACACCGGCGAGGCCTTCCCCGAAGACGAGATGCGCGAGTACGTGCACCATACCGTCGAGCGTGTGCTGTCGTCGAAGCCCAAGCGCGTGCTTGAGATCGGCTGTGGCACCGGGCTGCTGTTGTTCCGCATCGCGCCGCACACGACTACGTATTATGGTACGGACATCGCACCCTCGGCGCTGCGGCATATCCAGCAGCAGATCGCGAACTACAGCGAGACGCTGCCGCCGATCACGCTGCTGCAACAAGAGGCCAACAACTTCAGCGGCTTCGCGCCCGGCTCGTTCGACGCGATCGTGATCAACTCGGTGGTGCAGCTCTTCCCGAGCATGGACTACCTGGTCGACGTGATCCAGGGCGCGGTCAATCTCGTGACCGACGGCGTGGTCTTTATCGGCGACGTGCGCAGCTTGCCGCTGCTGGAAACCTTCCACGTTTCGGTGCAGATGGAGCGCTCCGATCCGGCGCTGACACGGCAGGCGCTGGATCAGGTGGTGCAGCGCCGGCTGACACGCGAAAAAGACATGCTGATCGATCCAGCCTTCTTCTTCGCGCTGAAGCAGCATATTCCGCAGATCAGCCACGTCGAGCTCCAGCTCAAGCGCGGCCACTACCACAACGAGTTTACGCGCTTCCGCTACGATGTGCTGCTCTACACCAGCGGCGCGACCGCGCCCAGCGCCGAGTATTTGTGGCTGGACTGGGAAAAAGAAGCGCTGAGCATCGAGCGCGTGCGTGAGATGCTGTCGACTACGCAGCCCGAGATTGTTGGTTTTACGCGCGTGCCCAACGCCCGCATTCTGACGGATGTGATCGCGCGCAACTGGATCAACGGCAACGAAGGCCCCGAGCTGGTCGGCGATCTGCGCACGTCGGCGCGGGCGGTTGCCGAGGCCACCGCGATCGATCCCGAGGCGCTGTGGGCGCTCTGCGAGGAGCTGCCGTATCAGGCCGCGATCACCTGGACCGAGTCCGGCGTCGAGGGCTACTTCGACGTGGTCTTCAAGCATGTCGCGCCTGCCGAGACCGAGACCGCCGGCAAACAGCCGCTGCTGCCCGAGCGCGTGGTCCAGCGCAAAGCCTGGCACACCTACGCCAACAATCCGCTTCAGGCGCTCTTCCTCGAAGAGGTCGTGCCCCAGCTGCGCACGTTTCTCAAGGAAAAGCTGCCCGAGTACATGGTACCCGCCGCGTTTGTGCTGCTGGATACGCTGCCGGTCACCGCGAACGGCAAGATCGACCGCAAGGCGCTGCCCGCGCCGCAGCTCACCACGGCTGCGCTGACCGATACCTTTACCGCGCCGCAGGACACGATCGAAGAGCAGCTGGTGGAGATCTGGGAAAACCTGCTGGATGTCAGGCCGATCAGTGTGACCGATAACTTCTTCGAGATCGGCGGCCACTCGATCCTGGCGGTGCGCATGATGTCGCAGGTGCAGCGCGTTTTCGGCGAGCATCTGCCGCTGGCGACCTTGTTCCGTGGCGCGACGATCCAGGAGCTGGCCAAGGAGCTGCGCCGCCCTGAGGTTCCGGACTGGTCGCCGCTGGTGCCGATCCAGACCGCCGGCACGCGCCAGCCGTTCTTCTGCGTGCATCCCGGCGGCGGCAACGTGCTGAGCTATCAGCGCTTGTCGCAGTACCTGGGCGAGGATCAGCCGTTTTATGGCATCCAGGCGGTGGGTCTGGACGGCCAGCACGAGCCACTGGTGACATTTGAGGTGATGGCCACGCGCTATCTTGAGGAAATTCGCCGCGAGCAGCCCGAGGGGCCGTATTACATCGGCGGCTGGTGTACCGGCGGACGCATCGCGTTTGAGATGGCGCGTCAGCTGCTCGATCAGGGCGAGGAGATCGCGCTGCTGGCGCTGATCGATCCGGCCTCGCGCTACGAGATTCCCGAAGGCCTGGAAGGCGGCCACGAGATCGATGTGCTGCTGCATCGCGTGCCGGCCTTTGTCGAGCTGGCCGCGACGTTCGCGCATCTCGATCCCGACGCGCAGTTCCTGGCGGTGATCGATCAGGCGCGGCAGGACGGACGGATCGCGCCGGATCTTGGCCTGGATCAGATTCGGGTCATGCTCAAGATCTACCGCGCGATGCTGCAGTCGGAGCGCGCCTACAATCCGCAGCCGTGTGCCGCGCGCGCCGTGTTGTTCCGCGCCACCGAGTATCCCGACGGCGAAACGCTGGATCTCGGCTGGGCCGCGCTGGCGCAGGGTGGCCTGGCACTTACCCGCGTGCCCGGCGATCACCTGAGCATGATCAACGACAACGAGCATGTCAAAGTCGTGGCCGAGCGGCTGCGCGCCTGCCTCGATCTCGCTCAGCCGGCGCTGGCGTAGGTGTATGCAGGCGCAACCAGAAAGAAGGAAATGCAATGGTGCATGAATCTGTGGTGAGCTGCATCGGCAAAACACCGTTGGTCTATCTGCGGCGTTTGTTTGCGCAGCCGGGCCTTGAGGTGCTGGCCAAGCTAGAGCTGCTGAATCCCGGCGGCAGCGCAAAGGATCGACCGGCGCGCTTTATTATCGAGCAAGGATTACTGGATGGCACGATAACCGCCCACACGCATCTGATCGAGAGCACGTCGGGCAATC
>JAFAYS010000921.1 GCA_019240175.1 Chloroflexota bacterium
TGTCGATGCCGTGGGGATCGGGATAGATCCGCTGCTTCATTTTGCCGCCCGCCGCGATGCCCATCTCCTGAGCCGCACCACCCCGCGCGCGATACGTGCCGCCCGCCGATGCCATAGGTGCAGGGGGCGGCACCGGCGGCTGATCCGGAAAGCGGCCCGGAAGCGGATCATACACCTGGATTTGAATGCCGCCGATCCGCTCTACGCCTGTCAGGTGACTTTCGATCGTATAGCCCTGGCCCAGCGGCATCGCCACGAACTGTCGAATATACGCGTCTCCGGCGTTGATGCCGTCCAGCCAGGGCTGCGGCGGACACACCATGTAATCTTGTGGCTCGCTGTGCAAATCCAGAGCCCAGGCCGCGCCCGAGATCGCGTTGATCTCGCCGACGCCGACTTTCACGGCATTTGGCTTCCAGAAAGCGGCGCTAAACGATAGCCACAGGGCCTCGCGCTGATACATCGGGATGAAAAAAGCGTGCGGCTGATTCCAGGCGGCAGGCACCCGATCGGCGTAGTCGGCGGCGCGATGCACCGGAAAGCGGCCCAGCCCAGGCGGAAGCGGATATTCGCGGCCATCGTCGGGTATGCGCAGCGTGCGCTGTAGCGACACAGCCAGCCGCTCACCCAGCCAGATGCGATCCGCCTCAACCTTTACTTGCAGCATTCTAATGCCTGCCTTCATGTGTGCCGCATACCGTGCTCAGCCTACAAACGCTAGCGCCAATCAGCCGGCTGCGCAGAGCGATTCTAAAGCATGAGCAGATCAAGCGCAACCGGCATCGACATGCTGAGCAGGACATGACGTTCCTACCGATCGCCAGCCTCAATAGCTGCAGCCAGGTTTTTCCTCGACGAGAAAAAACCTGGCTGCGGAGCCGATCAAACACTGAAATCAGCAGATCTCAGGAGCGGCGTGAGGAGCCAGCAGCCGGCCAAGCCACTCGGCAACCGCCTGGACCTGTGGCGATCGTAGCAATGTGTAATGCGTTCCCGCCACGGTCTGGCTCTCGACATTGGGCGTCAGGGTGCGCCAGCCCTCGGCCAGCGGATTCTCGCTGCCTGTCTGCGCCCGGCGATCGACTTCCAGCAGCGCGATCGGCACCGTCGTCGGGGCGGGCGTGTAGGTGTGCAGCATTGCCAGGTTGGCGTAGAAGACGTTGGCCAGCCGCCGCAGCTGATCCAGGTCAATGTCAGGCGGCAGCACCTGCTGGCGCTGAGCCTCGGCTAGCACATACGACAGCCGCTGATCGTCGGTCAAAAGCTCAAGCTCGGCGGGCGTGATCGCTAAGGGCTTGCCAAACAGGCCGCCCAAATCCCGAGCGAAGGCAGCGGCCAGCGCTGCGCCGCCGAGTGCTGGCTCGCCCGTCGTCGGCGCGAAGCTATCGATCAGCGCGAGCAGGCTGACTTCCTCGCCTTGTTCACGCAGCTGCCGGGCGATCTCAAAGGCTACCAGGCCGCCGAACGACCAGCCGCCCAACTGATACGGGCCGTGTGGCTGCACCGTTTGGATTGCCGCCAGGTATTCCGTCGCCATCGCCACGACCGTGCTATGCGGCGTTTGCCCGGCCTCTAGCCCACGCGCCTGGATGCCGTAGAACGGCTGATCGGGACCGAGCGCCCGCGCCAGATCGGCGTAGCAGAAGACCGTGCCGCCGCCAGGATGGATCGCGAAGAACGGCGACCGCTCACCACCAGGCTGCAGCGGAACCAGCGGCGACCATGCCAGCTCAGCGCCGCTATGGCGTAGATGCGCGGCCAGCTGCGCGATCGTCGGTGCCTGGAGCAGCGTGGTGAGCGGCAGCGCCTGGCCAAACTGCTGCCGGATCTCAGCCAGCACGCGCACCGCCAGCAGCGAATGCCCGCCCAGCGCGAAGAAATCGTCGTGGATGCCGACCGACGGAACCTGCAGCAGCGCGCTCCAACGCTCCACGAGCCACCATTCCCAGGCGTCGCGCGGCCCAACCTGCGCAGTCGTGCTAGCGAAAGCACTCGCGTCGGGTGCGGGCAGAGCGCGGCGGTTGACCTTGCCGCTCGGCGTCAGCGGCAGCGTGTCGAGCATGACAAATGCGCTCGGCACCATATACTCGGGCAATCGCGCGCCGACATGAGCGCGGAGCAGAGCGGCGAGGCCCTCACCCCCTGCGTCCCCCTTCCCCGCGCTCAGCCGGGCTTCCGGCTTCACGTCCGTAGGCGAGGGGGAAATGGTGGTTCTTTGTTCTTTGTTCCTTTGTTCTTTGTTCTTTTGTTCTCCCACGACGTACGCGACGAGTCGTTTGTCGCCGGGCTGCGGCTCGACTACCTGCACGATCGCATCGGCAACCGCGGGATGCTGCCGCAGCACGGCTTCGATCTCGCCCACCTCCACGCGGAAGCCACGCAGCTTGATCTGCTGATCGCCGCGCCCGAGATACGCAATGCTGCCGTCGGGCAGATAGCGCGCCAGGTCGCCGGTGCGGTACATGCGCGTACCAGGTTGAGCAGAAAACGGATCGGGCACGAAGCGCTCGGCAGTCACGGCAGGCCGGTTGAGATAGCCGCGCGCCAGCGGCACGCCGCCAATGTACAGTTCGCCCACCACCCCGATCGGTACGGGCTGTAGCTGGGCATCCAGCAGATAGATCTGCGTGTTGGCGATCGGTCTGCCGATGGGTGGCAGCGCCGGCCACATCGTCGGATCGCCGGACAGAATGTGCGCCGTTACCGCGTGACTCTCGGTCGGGCCATAGTGGTTGTGCAGCGTCGCGCCGGGCAGCGCCGTCAGTAGCCGCGTGATCGCCGGTGTGATCTGCAGCTGCTCGCCTGCCGTCACGATCTCCTGCACGCCAACCACGTTGATCTGCTGCTGCACGGCCAGATCGGCCAGGTGTTGCAGCGCGACAAACGGCAGGAACAGCCGCTGCACCTCGCCGCGCGCCAAACGATCCAGCAGCGCCGAGAAATCACGACGCTCGTCATCACGCACCAGCCGCACCGTACCGCCAGCGGTCCAGGTGACAAACAATTCCTGGAAGGCTACGTCGAAGCTCAGCGCCGCGAACTGCAACGTCGTCGCGCTGGCATCGACGGTGGTGCTGCCGCGCTGCCAGGCCAGCAGATTGACCAGCGGCCCGTGCGGCATGGCTACGGCCTTGGGCGTGCCGGTCGAGCCCGAGGTGTACAGCACATACGCCAGGTGCTCCGCCTCCACGCGCACCGCCGGCGCTGTCGCCGGCTCCTGATCGAGCCCTGTCAGTGTATCAAGGATCAGCACATGCGCGGCAGTCAGCGGCAAGCGATCGATCAGCGTGGTTTGGGTGAGCAGCACCGACGCGCCCGAGTCGCCGAGCATGAAGCGCAGCCGCTCCTCAGGATAGGTCGGATCGAGCGGCAAATACGCGCCGCCGGCTTTGAGCACCGCCAGCACCGCCACGGCCAGATCCAGCGAGCGCTCTAGCGCCAGCGCGACACAGGCATCCGGCCCGACACCTAAAGCACGCAGCCGGTGGGCTAGCTGATTCGCGCGCCGGTCGAGATCGGCATAGCTCAAGGTTTCGTCGCCGAAGACCACCGCGATGGCGTCCGGCGTCTGCATGGCCTGCCGCTCGACCAGCTGATGCACCCGCAGATCTTGATTGACCTCCTGTGCAGTCGCATTCCAGGTCGTCAGCTGGAACTGCTCGGCCTCGGTCAGCAGCGACAGCCGAGCAATCGACTGCTGCGGGTTAGCCACGAGCGCGGCTAGCACCACCTGGTAGTGCGCGACCATACGCTTGATCGTCGCGGCATCAAACAGATCCGTCGCATACTCGATGCCACCTTGTAGACCGTCGGGTGTTTCGGCCAGGCCCAGCACCAGATCGAACTTGGCGGTGCGCGCCTCGACCTCGACCGGTGCCAACGTGAGATCGGACACGGCGATCGAGTCCTGGGGCATATTCTGGAGGATAAACATGACCTGGAAGAGCGGCGTACGGCTGAGGTCGCGCGTGGGCTGCACCTGCTCGACGACGACTTCGAACGGCACATCCTGATGCGCATAGGCGTCCAGCGCCACTGCACGGGTGCGCGCCACAACCTCGGCGAAGCTCGGCGCACCGCTGAGATCCGTGCGCAGGACCAGCGTATTGGTGAAAAAGCCGATCAGCGCTTCCAGCTCGGGGCGCACGCGTCCGGCGATCGGCGTGCCCACCACGATATCATCCTGGCCGCTCCAACGCCGGAGCACAACCTGCCAGGCCGCCAGCATCGTCATGAAGAGCGTTGCGCCGAGCTGCTGGCTCAGCCGTTCGAGCGCCGTGGAAAGCTCAGCCGGCAGCGCAAACGGCTGGTGCCCACCCCCGAAGGTAGCGATCGGCGGGCGCGGGCGATCTGTGGGCAGCTCCAACGGCGACACGTCGGCCAGGTGCTCGCGCCAGTACTGCAGCTGCTGATCTAAAACCGCGCCGGAGAGCCACTGGCGCTGCCAGAGCGTGTAGTCGGCGTATTGCAGCGGCAGCGGAGCCAATGGCGACGGCTGATTGTCGTGGAAGCTGCGGTAGAACGTGGTCAGCTCGCGGATCAGCACGCCCGACGACCACGCGTCGAAGATGCTGTGATGCAGCACCAGCACCAGCACATGCGCCTCGGCGTGGCGGACAAAAAGCGTCGCACGGACCAGCGGACCGCGCGCCAGATCAAACGGCTGATCAACCTCAGCCTGCACGGCCTCCCGGATGATCGGCGCGTCGGCGTCAGGCGGCAGCGCGACCACCGGCAGCGCGAAACCACCCGCCGGCGCGATCTGCTGGAAGGGACCGGGATCGCTGGCGGTCGGATCGTAGGCAAAGGTCGTGCGCAGCACCTCGTGACGATCCAGGATCGCGGCCAGGCTCTGCTCCAAAGCCGCGACGTCGAGCGGCCCGGCAAGCTGGATCGCGACCGGAATGCTGTACAAGGTCGTGCCGGGCTGCAGCTGATCCAGGTACCACAGGCGCTGCTGGGCAAACGAGAGCGGGATCGGGAGGCCATCGCGCGGCACAGCGACCAGCGGCACGTCCACCGCGTGCGCATGGGCGTCGATCTGCTCGGCAACCGCTGCAATCGTCGGTGCTTCGAAGAGCAGCCGCAGCGGCACGTCGCGCCCGGTCAGATGCCGTACACGCGTGATCACCTGCGTGGCCAGCAGCGAGTGGCCGCCCAGCGTGAAGAAATTGTCGTGGACGCTCACCCGCTCAATGTTGAAAACTGTTGCCCACACACCGGCGATCAGCTCTTCCAGCGGCGTGCGCGGCGCGACGAAGGCCTCGCCGACGTCGAGATACGAGAGATCCGGCTTCGGCAGCGCCTGTCGATCGACTTTGCCGCTGGGCGTGAGCGGCAGCGCCTCAAGCAGCACAAACGCGCTCGGCACCATGTAATCGGGCAAATGCTCTTTGACATGGGCGCGCAGTGTACGGGTTAGGCCCTCATCCCCTGGCCTTCGGCCTTCCCCTTCTCCCGCTGCGGCAGGCGAAGGGGAATCAGTGGTACTACTTTGTTCGTTTGTTCGCCCAGAGGGCACCCGGTTCGTTTGTTCTCCCACGACATACGCCACCAGCCGCTTCTCGCCGGCGCGCTCCTCAAGCAGTTGAATCACGGCCTCGCGTACGTCGGGATGCTGGCGCAGCACGGCTTCGATCTCGCCCGGCTCCACGCGGAAGCCGCGCAGTTTGACCTGGTGATCGATCCGGCCCAGGAACTCGATATTGCCGTCGGGCAGGTAGCGCGCCTGGTCGCCGGTACGGTACAGCCGCGTGCCGAGATCGCCGCTGAACGGATCGGGCACGAACTTTTCGGCGGTCAGCTCAGGACGATTGAGATAGCCGCGCGCCAGGCCAATCCCGCCGATGCACAGCTCGCCGCGCCCACCGATCGGCACCGGCTGCATCCCCTCATCCAGCACGTACGCCCGCAGATTCGCCAGCGGACGACCGATCGGGATCTCGCCCAGCTCTGCCGAGAATGACGCCGGCGCGGCATAGCTCGTCGCGACGATTGTGGTCTCAGTGGGACCGTAGGTGTTGATCAGCCCGCAGCGATCGCCAAGCTGGGCTTGCCACTGCGCCACCCGCGCGGGCGAAACGCGCTCACCGCCGATGATCACCAGCCGCAGCGCCTCCGGCACCAACAGCGCGCCGTCGGCCACAGCTTCCGCCAGCAGATGCCAGAAGGCCGTCGGCAGGCTGACCACGCTGAGCTGCCACGATTGGCACAGGCTGAAGAAGGTTTCGGGCGTGGCCAGCATTTCCTCGCTGCGCAGCACAAGCGTCGCGCCGCCCGTCAGGCTGGTGTAGATCTCCTCGGCGCTGGCATCAAAGGTGATCGAGGCAAATTGGAGCATGCGATCCTGCGACGTGATCGCGTAGCGCTCTTGAGCCGCGCTAACGTAGCTCACCAGCGCGCGATGCGTGATCATCACGCCTTTGGGCATACCGGTCGAGCCCGAGGTATAGATGATGTAGGCCAGGTTGTCGGGCTGAGCCGCGACGCGTGGCGCGCTCATAGGCTGCTCGGCAATCAGCGCCTGGTCACGGTCCACGCACACGATTGTGCCGCTGTACGACGGCACCACGCCGAGCAGGCTTGCCTGTGTGACCAGCGCCGCGATGCCGGAGTCGGCGACCATAAATTGCAAGCGCGCCGGCGGATAGGCCGGATCAAGGGGTACATACGCGCCACCGGCTTTGAGAATGCCCAGCAGCGCCACGATCAGATCCGGCGAGCGCTCCATACACAGGCCAACGCGCAGATCTGGCCCGACGCCCAGGCCGCGCAGATAGTGGGCCAGCTGATTCGCGCGCGCATTCAGCTCGCGGTAGGTCAGCGACTCAGCGCTGCCAATCACGGCGAGCGCGTCGGGTGTGCGCGCAGCTTGCTCGGCGATCTGCTCGTGGATCAGCGCATCCTGAACCACATCGATCGCGGGCGTGTTCCACTCAAAGAACAGCCGTCCGCGCTCATGCTCGGTCAGCAGCGGCAGCGTCGCGATCGGCTGCTGGGGATTGGCCAGCGCCGCGGTGAGCAGCAGCTCAAAATGCTGCGCCAGGTTCTCGATCGTGGCCTGGGCGAAGAGATCCGTGCGGTAGCCGATCATGCCGCTGACCCGACCATTCGCGTCCGAGAACGAGGCGATCAGATCGACCTTGGTGGTTTCAAGATCGGCGGCCAGCGATTGGAAGCTGAGATCGGGCAGCACCAGCGCGGTGTTGGGCGTGTTCTGGAAAGTAAACATCACCTGGAAGAGCGGGTGAATACTCAGATCGCGCTCGGGCTGTAGCTCCTCGACCAGCATCTCAAACGGCACATCCTGATGCGCGTAGGCATCCAGCGAAGCCTTACGCACCCGCTCGACCAGCTGCTCAAAGCTGGGCGCGCCGCCAAGATCCGTGCGCACGACAACCGTGTTGGCGAACGGCCCGATCACATCCTCGAACTCGGGCCGCGTGCGACCCGCGATTGGCGTGCCGATCGATAGATCGGTCTGGCCGCTGTAGCGATAGCGCAGTGCCTGAAACGCGGCCAGCAGCGTCATGAACATGGTGCTGTGCAGGCGCTGGCTCAGGCGCTGCAATGGCTGCGTGAGCGCGGGAGACAGCCGGATCGGGACGTGCGCACCGTGATACGCGATCGTCGGCGGGCGTGGATAATCGGTCGGCAGATCCAGCATCGGCGCGTTGGCCAGCGTCTGACGCCAGAAGCGCATCTGCTCCTCGCGCACGGCGCTTTGCATCCACTCGCGCTGCCAGAGCGCATAGTCGGCGTACTGCAAGCGCAGCGGCGGCAGATCCACCGTCTCGCCGGCGACAAAGCCACGGTATAGCGCGATCAGCTCGCGCAGGAAGATGCTCTGCGACCAGCCGTCGAAGATGCCGTGATGCATCACCAGCACCAGAATATGATCGTCGGGCGTGGAGCGGAAGAGCGTCGCGCGCAGCAGCGGACCGGTCTGGAGATCGAAGGGCCGCTCCATCTCGGCCTGCACCAGCTCGGCGATGGCTTGATCGTTGGCGATCGGCAGCGTCACGATCGGCATCTCTAGCTCGCTCGGCGGCGCGATGCGCTGGTAGGGCGTTGGCAGCGGCGCTGCGGCATCGTACTCGAACGTGGTGCGCAAGATCTCGTGACGCTGCACAACGGTACTCAGGCTGCGCCGGAGCGCTTCGGCGTCGAGCGGGCCACGGATCCGCACGCCAGCCGGGATCGAATAGGTGTTGCTGCCCGGCTGGAGCTGGTCAAAGAACCACAGGCGCTGCTGCGCAAACGACAGCGGGATCGGTCCGGCCTCGCGCTCCGTCGCCTGCACTTCTGCGGTCTCGGCTGATTGGGCCTCGTGCTGAGCCAGATAAGCCGCGAAGCCCGCAACCGTGGGCGCTTCAAAGAGCAGCCGGAGCGGAATCTCCTGGCCGGTCAGCTGGCGCACGCGGCTCACCACCTGCGTTGCCAGCAGCGAGTGGCCGCCCAGCTCGAAGAAATTGTCGTGGATGCTCAGCTGCTCCACCCGCAGAACGCCGGCCCACACCTCGGCGATCAGCCGCTCGGTCTCGCTACGTGGCGCGACAACTGCCGCCGCTCCGCGCTCAAACTCGGGCGCAGGCAGCGCCGCACGATCGACCTTGTCGCTGGGCGTCAGCGGCAGCGCGTCGAGCACCACAAACGCGCTCGGCACCATGTAGGCCGGTAGGCGCTGCTGAAGCACAGTGCGGAGAGTTGGGATCAGGCGCTCACTGCTGGCCCTCACCCCCGGCCCCTCTCCCGCTGCGGCAGGCGAGGGGAGATCGGTGGTATTTTGTTCTTTGTTGTCTGTTCTCTGTTCTTCCCCTAGGTTCTTGGTTCTTGGTTCTTGGTTCTGTTCCGGCACCACGTACGCTACCAGCCGCGGATCGTCGGCGTCGTCGTGACGAACCATGACATGCGCGTCGCGGATCGCTGGAATGCTGCGTAGCACGGCCTCGATCTCGCCCAGCTCGATGCGAAAGCCGCGCAGCTTGACCTGCTGATCGATGCGCCCCAGAAACTCGAGATTGCCGTCGGCCCGGTAGCGCACCCGGTCGCCCGTGCGGTACAGCCGCGCGCCCGGTCGGGTACCCTCTGGGTGGCTGAAGCGATCCGGGACGAACTGCGTGGCAGTCAGATCGGGCCGGCTCAAATAGCCGCGCGCCAGGCTTGCACCGCCCACATACAGCTCGCCGCCCACACCGATCGGCACCAGCTGCATCTGCGCATCCAGCACATACGCGCGCAGACCCGCCAGCGGCTGGCCGATTGGCGTGATATGCAGATCGGACGGCAGCACAGGCGGCACCACATAGGCCGTCGCCGCAACCGTGGTTTCGGTCGGGCCGTAGGCATTGGCCAGCAGCACCGTCGCGCCGAAGCGGGCCTGCCACTGGCGCACACGCGCCAGCTCGGCGTGCTCGCCGCCGATGATCACCAGGCGAATCGTGGCAGGCAGCGCGAAATCGTCGTCGGCGCTAGCTGTGACCAGCATGTTCCAGAAGGACGTGGGCAGGCTCA
>JAFAYS010001082.1 GCA_019240175.1 Chloroflexota bacterium
GAGCTGGATGATTTTATCCAGAGCGTCGCGGCGATCTGTGATTTTGTGCGGGCTAAGAAGTGGCTTAAAAAGCAGATCTATCTGTCCTTTGACGAGTGGAATGTGTGGTATCAGACGTCCAGCGATCAGGAACACACGCAGGATCGTGCGTGGCAGGTCGCGCCGCCACTCTTTGAGCGACCCTACACGCTGGAAGACGCGCTGGGCGTGGGCTTGATGCTGATCACCTTGTTGCGCCACGCCGACCGCGTCAAGATCGCCTGTATGGCTCAGCTCGTCAACACCATCGCGCCGATCTCCACGGTGACGGGCGGCGGTGCGTGGCGGCAGACGATCTTCTATCCTTTCCTGCACGCGTCGCGCTATGGACGCGGCACGGTGTTGAATCTCCAAGTCCGTTCGCCGCGTTACACCAACAAGCAATTCGACGCGGTGCCGCTGCTTGACGCGGTGGCTGTTTTGGACGAGGAGCGCGAGGAGCTGACGATCTTCGCCGTCAATCGCGGCCAGGAGGGAATCCTGCCGCTCGAAGGCGATCTGCGTGGCGTCGCCGGCTATCGTGTGGTCGAGCATCTGGTCCTGGAGCATGCCGATCCGCTGGCAACCAACACGATCGAGCGTCCAGACGTGGTCGTGCCGCACAGCCGTGGCAATGCCGAGCTCACGGACGGCAAGCTGACTGCGGCGCTGTCGCCTTTGTCGTGGAACGTGATCCGCCTGGCCAGGTCGCCACGCTAGACCGCAAACGGTGCATCAGATCAAGGAGGTGCGAGGCGTACGCACCTCCTTCGGTTTGCCACGGTGATTGTTGTCTGCCATTGGCGCTACTGGTCGCGCCAGCTATACTGCGGCTGGTAGCCCAACACGCGCTGCGCCTTCGCGATCGACAGCAGCGTTTCATGCGGACTAACGCCCTCGGGCAAAGGGACGCTCGGAAATATTTCAGCCATCAGCTCCGCATTTGGCCGGCGCATGACGGTATCGGCGTTGGCGATGATGAAGACCTCGGCTCCTGTGATCGGAGCTTCGAGCGCTTTGCGGATTGCCTGGGCCACGTCGCGCGCATCGACATAGCCCCACAAGTTCCACTTGCGCAGCGTGGCATCATCCTGAAATCTGTCGAATGTGGCGTATTGCTCGGGCTCCATGATGTTCGAAAGGCGTAGCCCGATGATTTTCTGCGCGGGGTCCCAGCGGCAGAACTGCTTGGCCATTTCTTCGCCCAGCAGCTTGGAAAGCGAGTAGGCGGTCTCAGGCCGTCCGGGATATTCCTCATCGAGCGGGGCGTAGGGCGGCGGTGTGTCGAAGGGCAGCCCCAGCACGGTCTCGCTCGAAGCCCAGACGACGTTTTTGACGCCGAGTCGTCGCGCGGCCTCGAAGATGTTGTAGGTGCTCAGGATGTTATTTTTAAACGTGACGGCGTTCGGATACAGGCCGGGTGCCGGGATCGCCGCCAGGTGCGCCACCGCATCCACGCCACGAATACGATCGTCGATGGCCGATAAGACCTCGATCGTTTGGCCGAAGTCGGTGAGGTCGACATGCGTAAACGGGCACAGCGACTCGGCGGGCGGCGCGATATCCACGTTGACTACCTCGTACCCATGCTCGATCAGATCTTTGATGCAGGCGCGTCCAGCCTTGCCGCTGCCGCCAGTCACAACCACTCTCCTCATGATGTTTATCCCTTTCGCTGAGAAGTAGATCAGCCTCAGCATGCATAATGCCATCAGCCATCTACCACGGCTTTGCTCTAACAAGACGCAACAGCCAGCTGGCATGACTCTTGCTCGCGCGCCCGTTTGCTCATACTTCAGTATGTTGGCTCAGACGTGGATGTTGATCAATGTCTTATGAGGTCGTCGCGCAATCGCTCACGCTGTATCCCACGATCGACGCTAGCTGGCACACAAGGAGCAGCCTGTGACTGGACCATCCTTCAATCAGCCGTCGCTTGAGCTGTGGGGCGGCGTCGAATGCACGATCAATCGCGTCGGCGATCGATACTTCGAGCAGCTTGAGCGTACGGGTCATGCCGCCCGAATGACTGATCTTGACTTGTTTGCCGAGCTTGGCCTCAAGGCGCTGCGCTATCCCGTGCTGTGGGAGCGCACCGCGCCCGCAGGCATCGACAGCGCTGACTGGTCGTGGCCCGACCAACGGCTGAGCCGGCTGCGCGAGCTTGGCATTCGCCCAATTGTCGGCCTGGTGCATCACGGCAGCGGCCCCCGCTTCACCAGCCTGATCGACCCACAGTTTCCGGAGCAGCTGGCGCAGTACGCGCGGCTGGTAGCAGAGCGCTACCCATGGATCGACAGCTACACGCCGGTGAACGAGCCGCTGACAACCGCGCGCTTCAGCGGCCTGTATGGGCGGTGGTATCCCCACGGCCACGACGATCGGAGCTTTGTGCGGGCGCTGCTCAACCAGTGCCGCGCGGTGATGCTGGCGATGCAGGCCATTCGCGAGGTTAATTCGGCAGCGCAGCTGATCCAGACCGACGATCTGGGCAAGATCTGGAGCACGCCCCAGCTGGCGTATCAGGCTGAGTTCGAGAATGAGCGGCGCTGGCTGAGCTTTGATCTGCTGACCGGACGCGTCGATCGGCAGCATCCGCTGTGGGGCTATCTGCGCTACGCTGGTGCGGACGAGGCCGAGCTGGCCTGGTTTGCGGAGCATCCTTGTCCGCCGGATCTGATCGGGATCAATCATTATCTCAGCGGCGAGCGATTTTTGGATGAGCGCGTGCGGCTCTACCCCGACACGCCGATCGGCGGCAACGGTCGGCTCAACTATGTCGATGTGCTGGCGGCGCGCGTGCTGGCCACAGGCGCGGACGGACCCCGCGTGCTCTTGCGCGAAGCCTGGCAGCGCTACGGATTGCCGATCGCCGTCACCGAGGCGCATAACGGCTGTACGCGCGAAGAGCAGCTGCGCTGGCTGGCGGAGATCTGGCAGGATGCCCAGGCGCTCAAGGCCGAGGGCGTGGATATGCGCGCCGTCACAGCGTGGTCTCTGTTGGGCTGCTTCGACTGGGATTCGCTGGTCACTGTCGATGCCGGACATTATGAGCCGGGTGTTTTTGATCTGCGCGCGCCCAGCCCACGGCCCACCGCGATCGCGCATATGCTGCGCTCGCTGGCCACGAAGCAGACGGCTGAGCATCCTGTGCTGGCGACACCCGGCTGGTGGCGACGACCCGAGCGACTCAGCTATGGCTTTGCGCTTGACGCGAATGCGCAGGTGCTACCAGCGCCGCCGAGCACCGCGCTGTCGTCGATCGCGCCGACGACGGCTCGCCCGATTTTGATCACGGGAGCGACCGGCACCTTAGGCCAGGCTTTTGCGCGTGCCTGCGAGCAGCGCGGCCTGCCGTATCGTCTGCTCAGCCGCCGTGAGCTCGATATTGCGCAGCCCGCATCGATTGGCGCGGTGCTCGACCAGCTGCGGCCCTGGGCGATCATCAACGCCGCAGGCTATGTGCGCGTGGACGCTGCCGAGAGCAACCGCAGTGCCTGCTACCGCGAAAACACCGAGGGTCCGGTGCTGCTCGCAGCAGCCTGCGCCAAGCGCAAGCTGAAGCTCCTGACCTTTTCTTCCGATCTGGTCTTCGACGGCAGCAAAAAACAACCGTATCTTGAAAGCGATCTTGTCGCACCGCTTAACGTGTACGGTTGGAGCAAAGTCGAGGCCGAGCTGCGGGTGTTGCAAGCGCTGCCCCAGGCGCTGATCGTGCGGGCCAGCGCCTTCTTTAGCCCATGGGATGCCCATAATTTTGTCACCGTGGCGCTCACGCAGCTGGCGGCTGGCGCGCCGTTCGTCGCCGCCGACGATACGATTGTTTCGCCGACCTATGTGCCGGATCTGACGCACAGCTGCCTCGATCTCTTGATCGATGATGAGCACGGCATCTGGCATCTGGCCAATCGGGGCGCGCTCAGCTGGGCGAGCCTGGCGCGACGGGTAGCTGAGCTGGCGAGACTTGACGCGGATCAGGTGGTTGGTCGTCCAACGCCGTCGCTGGGCCTGATCGCAGCGCGCCCAGCCTATAGCGTGCTCGGCAGCGAGCGAGGTATGCTGCTGCCGCAGCTGGATCATGCGCTCGAACACTATATCGGCGAGTGTGATTCTGCTGCGCTTCATGCCCGCGCGCGCTGATCGACGCCGGCTGATCTCATGCGGGAGATGAATTTACATAATTCCGTTGCTTGCCAGTATAATTCCCAAGGACAACAACGATGGGTACCTGCGTGCTGCCGCAGAATGGTATGGTGGTGGTACCGCAGCCGCTCTTTACAGCGGTCGCTCACACTTGTATAGTTCCACAGCACAAAATTGTTGACGATGAGGTTTTAATCAGACGATGATCACCCAGGCTCCAAATTCTTTGGCCGCGCCCACCTTGCACGACGAAGTGGCGCGCCGCCGTACCTTTGCCATTATCTCGCATCCCGATGCGGGTAAAACGACTCTGACCGAAAAATTTTTGCTGTATGCCGGTGCGATCGATCTCGCCGGCTCCGTTCGTGCGCGCGCCAGCCGACGCCAGGCGACCTCCGACTGGATGGAGATGGAGCAGGAGCGCGGTATTTCGATCACCTCCACGGTGTTACAGCTGGACTATCATGGCTACCGCTTGAATCTGCTCGACACGCCTGGTCACCGCGACTTCAGCGAGGATACCTATCGGGTGCTGATGGCCGTCGACAGCGCGATTATGGTGCTGGACAGCGCCAAAGGTATCGAGCCCCAGACGAAAAAACTGTTTGAGGTGTGCCGCCTGCGCCAGATTCCGATCTTGACCTTTATCAATAAGCTGGATCATGACGGTCGTGATCCGTTTGATCTGCTGGATGAGATCGAGCGGGTGCTGGGTCTCAGCGCCGCGCCGCTGAACTGGCCGATCGGCAGCGGCCCCTCGTTCCAGGGCGTGTACGACATGCGCACGCAGGCGGTGCTGCGCTTCGAGAAGACCGAGCATAATGCACGCCGCGCACCAGTCCAAGTCAGTGATCTCGATGATCCGATGCTCACGACGTTGCTTGGCGAGGCGGCGCACGCGCAGCTGCGGGACGAGACCGATCTGCTGGCGGGCGCGGGCGCAGCGTTTGATCAGGAGCAGTTTCTGGCGGGCGATGTCACGCCGGTATTCTTTGGCAGCGCCCTGAATAATTTCGGGGTTGAGCCGTTTCTAAATGCGCTGCTAGAGCTTGCCCCTGCGCCAGGGCCACGGGTAAGTAATCAAGGCACCGTCGCGCCGACCGACCAGGCGTTTAGCGGTTTTGTTTTCAAGATTCAGGCGAATATGGACCCCAAGCACCGCGACGAGATCGCCTTCTTGCGCGTCTGCTCGGGACGCTTCGAGAAAGACATGGTGGTGCAGAATCCGCGGCTTGGCAAGACGATTCGCATGAATCGGCCTCATCGCGTGTTTGCGCGTGAGCGCGAGACCGTCGAGGAAGCGTATCCGGGCGATGTGGTTGGCCTGTCCAATCCCGGCCTCCTGGCGATTGGCGATACGCTGAGCAGTGAGCGTGGCGTGAAGTTCGCGGCGATTCCGCGCTTTTCGCCCGAGCGCTTTGGCATTCTCCAGATGCAAGATATTACACGGCGTAAGCAGTTTCATAAAGGCCTGGAGCAGCTAGAGGCCGAGGGTGTGATCCAGGTGCTGCATGATGGCGACGGCGTTCGGCGCGAGCCGATTGTGGCAGCGGTGGGCGACTTGCAGTTCGATGTGGTAGTCGCGCGCTTGTCCAGCGAGTACGGCGTGGCGACCACGATCGATCGGCTTGGGCATGTCGCGGCGCGCTGGGTGGATGGCGAGCCTGAGGCGCTCGCGCGTGTGCGCTGGCCGGCGCAAAGCATTCGTACCCGTGACCGTGACAATCAGCTCGTCGTGATCTTTTCGTCGGAGTGGGAGCTGAACTACTGCGTACGCGAATTTTCCAGCCTCGTTTTTCGCGATGTGGCCTAGCGAGCATATGTGAGTGTCCAGACTGGCGGCGAGCTTTACCGCCAGTCTGCGACGCATGAGCTCACGGCTGCGTACCAAATTCGATCGCATCTGTTGTCCAGGCGCGCGCTTGATCGCTGAGCGTCACGCCGAGTCCCGGACGATCCGGCACGAGCATGCGACCGTTCTTGATCTCAAGGCGCTCATTGAACAATGGGTCCAGCCAGTCGAAGTGCTCGACCCATGGCTCGCGCGGGTAAGCGGCAGCCAGATGCAGGTGAATTTCCATGGCGAAGTGCGGTGCCAGATCCAGGCCGCGCTCGTCGGCCAGAGCGGCCAGGCGCAGGAACTGGGTAATGCCGCCGACGCGTGGCGCGTCCGGCTGGATGATATCGCAGCCGTTGGCGTGGATCAGGCTTTTGTGCTCGCCGACCGAGGCCAGCATCTCACCGGTAGCGATCGGTGTGTCCAGGATCTGGGCGAGATGCGCGTGTCCTGCGAAGTCGTAGGCGTCCAACGGCTCCTCAATCCAGATCAGGTTGAACTCTTCTAGCTGACGGCCCATGCGCAGCGCCGTGGCGCGATCCCATTGCTGGTTGGCGTCGACCATCAGCGGAACGTCCCAGCCGATATGCTCGCGGATCGCGCTGACCCGGCGCAGGTCTTCGCGCGAATCCGGCAGGCCGACCTTGATCTTGATCCCGCCGATGCCTGCCTCAAGCAGCTCACTGGCGCGCGTCTTGACCTGATCCAGCGACGCATTGAGAAAGCCGCCCGATGTGTTATAGGTGCGCACCGAGTCGCGGTAGGAGCCCAGGAGCTTCGCCAGTGACAGGCCGGCGCGCTTGGCTTTGAGGTCGTAGAGCGCGATGTCGATCGCGGCCAGCGCCTGCGTGGCCACGCCGGAACGACC
>JAFAYS010001048.1 GCA_019240175.1 Chloroflexota bacterium
CTGCGGGCATTAGGCATCAACAGCGTGCAGCTCGGCCCGTGGGGCGGTCTCAGGAGCGAAGATCTCAAGCAGGCCTACCGCGATCTCAGCGCTGAGTCCGGCGTGTACGCGCCCGAGTTCTACTGTTTCTTCGATTTTATCTACGACGGCAGCCTCAAAAATGCGCAGGGCCAGACGATCGATCAGGCCCAGTTGGAGGCGTGGGCGGCCAAAAAAGCCCAGGAGTTCGAGACCCGATACGGCCTGCCGGCCAACCGCGTGGTGCGCTTTCAGCTCGCCGACGAGAACGGCTGGTACTATCCGGCGATCTTTGACAGCTTCCGCCACGAGAATCCGATTCCGCCGCAGAACGTGGGCGTGGATTGGCGCGACGCTACCAAAAACGCGGCCTGGATCAAGCGCTTCCAGGATTACGTCGCGGCCAACGATCTGATTCTGCGCGATTTCTACGCCGATACCTGGGAGCAGATCGTGCCGATCGGTGCCAGCCAGGCCACCACGCCCGAGACACGGCGGCTCTTCTTCTGGTCGATGCGCTTCTTCAGCGATCAGGCGGCGCTGGGCGCGCGGCGGATTCAGGCCGCGCTTGAGGCGGCGTTCCGGCCCGCAGACTCGCCGCCCACCGACGATCGGCCCGAGCACGCGCGGCTACATGTGCACACCAACTTTAGCGAGACCGTCGACTGGCAGTGGTACAAGCCGTATCCCAACGCGCAGGGCGATAAAAATCCCGATCAAGGCCCCGACGCCGCGACCGGCTCGCTGGACTGGTTCGACTACGCCGCCGACGGCATGCCGATGCCCTCCAAAACTACCTATGTCGCGGATTACAACGCCAGCGCGTGGTCGTTCTACGCCGATCTGGTGCGATCCGCCGCGCGCCGCGCCGATGGACGTCCGCCTGAGTTCAGCTCGATCGTGCCTGGTTTTTCGATGGGCGCGCTTGAGGCCGGCGCGAGCTACAAGCTGCTGGCGCTGCTCAGTCGCGGCTCCAAGATGCCGATTGTGTATGCCTTCGGGCCGCAGTTCTTCTTCCTGGGCGTGAACAGCTGGTCGGAAAACTTCGCGGCCTACGGTCCGATCGCCCAGGCTACACAGCTGATCGGTCGGTCGGAGCGGGTGCTGTACCCGGCCCAGCCTGAGCACGGCAACGTCGCGATCCATTTTCCGGGCACCAGCCGCCTGTGGGATCGCCAGCAGCGCGCGACGTTCTATACCCGTGAGCTGCAGCCGCTGCACGCAGCGCTGATCCATGACGGCTACAGCGTCGATTTTGTGGACGATCGGCTGATCGAGTCGGACGCTTTCGTGCAGCGCGGCTACACCACGCTGTATCTGCTCGGCCCGAACCTGAGCAGCGCCGCGCAGGAGACGGTCGAGCGCTGGGTTGCGGCAGGCGGGACGCTGGTTGTGCTGCCGGGCGCTGCCACCGCCGACGCTTTCAACACGCCGACCACGCTGATCGACGAGGTGCTGGGCTTGATGCCGCGCGACGCCTGGACGCCGCTGCGTGAAAGTGCGTATAACGTCTCGACCTTTGCGCTTTCGAATCAATTGCAGGTTGTGGATCAGCGCTGGCGTGACGCGCTTCACGTCGCCGAGCCGCTGCCGCTGCGCGATCTGGTGCAAGATCCGACCGCGCCCAAGCCTGTCGATTTTCCAACGCTGAGCTTGAACGGCGCGCAGACGATCGCCACTGTCAAGCCGCTCAAAGGCCCCGGCGTCGAGCGGCCCGCGATCACCGTGCGTCAGCATGGCCGGGGTCTGGCCTACGCCTACGCTTTCTTCCCCGGCTGGCAATACTGGTGCACCGCGACGCATCCGCTGCACCTGCTGCCAAATATTCTGCGCGCCCACACCGATCGACTGCCGCACAACTGGAGCGATCCGGATCGGCTGCTGGTCACGCTGCCGGCTCGGCTGGCCAACACGCCGCGCTCGGTCGTCACCAGCCACGCCGCCGTCGAAGCGCGACGCTTGCAGTCGGCGCAGGGCATCGCGATCGTGCTGCTGAACTGGACCGGCGCGCCGATCGAGTCGCTCAAGATCACGGTGCCCGCGATCGGCGAGTTCCGGCGGATCACGTCGGTCAAGCACGGCCCACTGAGCAACACAGCGACCAACAAGGCCAGCGCGAGCGTCAGCCTGCCGCTGGATGATGTCGACGTGCTGATGCTGGAAGTTGCAAGCAACTAACAAACAAAGGAACAAGGGAACAAACGAACAAATGATTGGCTTCTGTTGGTTCTTTGTTCACCTGTTCCTTTGATCTTTTGTTCTCGTTCATGGCCCTCACCCCCTCGGTCCCCCTTGCCCGCCGTCATGGGTCCCTTTCCCACTCCTGTGCGGCAGGCGAGGGGGGAAGATGGGCGCGGCAAGCAGCGCCGTGACGCTTTAGGTTCTGGGTTCTAGGTTCTAGGTTCTTCTTTGTTCCTTTGTTCTTTTGTTCTTTCAAGGAGTTTATATGTCCGATCCTCGTCTGCGCCCTCCCGTTGCCTGGGAAACGCGCACGCTGCCGCTTGATACTCACGCCGGCCTGCGGGCTGAGGTGCGCGATGTGCTCACCGTCGGCGGCGTGATCTATGTGCTGCAATGCTTTGTCAATGTTGAAGATGAGCTTAACTCGTCGGGCGTGCTGCTGGCATATGACAGCGTGACGCGCGCGCTGATCAAGCGTTTGAATATCGGCCAGCAGCCCCGGCGACTGGCCTTCAACACCCGTCTGAATCATCTGTACATCGCGCATTCGGTGGTTGAGAATGACGACGCCAGGCCGGTGATCACCGTGCTCGATCGAGCCAAGCTCACGCTGGTGCGTCGCCTCGATCTGGTGGAGCACGTGACGCATCTGGCCGTCAATAGCCCGCTGCTGAAGATCTACGCCGCTAATGCGTCCACCGGCCAGATCCAGGTGATTAATGCCGATACATTCGCCTCGCTTCCTGCGATTGCGCTGAAGCCTGGGCTACAAGATCTGGTGGTAGATGCTCCCACCTCCCGCATCTACGCCACGATTGCCCAGGCTTCGGCCAATCCCCCCGTGAGCGAGATCGTGGTGCTGACCGCCAGCACCGGCCAGATTGCGCAAGTGGCCACGTTTGATCCGCAGCGCTTCCGGCTCGGCCAGCTGCTGGTCAACTCCACGAACGATCGGCTGTATGCGATCAACCACGAGCCGGTGTCGCAGGCCAGCGTGCTGGTGTTGGATCGCAGCTTAAACGTTGTGGCGACGCTGCCCATGCCCGACGATGCGCGCGCGCTGGCGGTGAATGGCGCGCTCAATCAGCTCTACGTCGCGACCAACAAAGGCTTGGAGATCCTCGACACGACCGCTCACCAGCCAGTGACCACGATCGCGGCTGAGCAAACGCTGGATCTGCTGGCTTTCAACGGCGTGACACGTCAGCTCTACGGCGGCGGCCTGCCCGGCGATCAGCTGCTGATCGCCACGCCGATCGCGACCAGTCCCTTCGATCTGACGCTGCTGCGACCTGACGATCTGCTGCATCTCGATCTTGAGTTCGTCAATCTCAAAGTGCAGATCGGCGCGGGCGGCGCGGCCCAGTTGGTGCGCGAGACTGCCAATCAGCCCGCCCTGGTGATTGTTCACCTGCCGCCGCAAAGTCTGGCCGAGGAAACCTTTGACGAGCCCGGCGGTACGGTGCGGCTGCCGGCGCGCGCCCGACTTGCCAAAGCCAGCCGCCTGGCCTTCAAGCTGCCCGACGCGCTGAGCGCGCTGCCCTACACGATCGACGGGCTGCTCGATTGGAGCAAGCTTGAGCCGCTGGTCGCGCCCACCGCGCTGCCGCAGGATACCAACGCGCCCGTGCCGCCACCGCCGATCGTTGAGCCGTCGCCGCAGCAGACCGCGATCGAAATGCCGTATCGCATGATTCTGTCGCCGGATCGCACGGCAGGCTGGCAGCACGCGCGCCGCACGATCAGCCACGCGGGCTACGCCGAGCTGTGGCACACGCGGCTAGAGTCGCAGCCCGGCGTGCTCAACGATCCCACACTGCGCGCGGTCTGGTCGCCCGATATTGCCAACCCCAATGCGCAGAATCCCTTCCCGACCACGCTGGAGCCCGATCATCGACGCCAGCTTGTACGCCTCACGTCCGACTGGTCGCTGGCCGAGCAGCCGCGCCCGCTGCAGGTCGATCAGTTTATGCTGACCTCGCAGGGCGCGTGGATGCGGACGCGTGGCCGGTGGGAGCCGTCGGCGGCTGCGGGATTGACGATCCAGGAGTGGCGGCACAACGCCACGCAGGGCCGCGATCACTATGTGCGTGTTGTGGAGCGCGGCTACATCTACCCGTTCGGCCATCGCGCGGTGCATATCACGATCTCGGAGCGCAAGATCCAGACGGTGCCCAAGCCCGGCGGCGGCACGCAGACCGTCGCGGCGCTGCGGAAGCGCCAGTACATCGTGATCACCGAGCCCAACAAGCGCTACGAGGAAACCAGCGACGCGTTCAAGCACGCCGCCCGCGAGATGCCGCTCAGCCAGGGTCTGCGCATCGCCACGACTGTCACGCCGCTGCTTGACTCGCCGAGCCCGCAGAGCCAGATCGGCTTGACCGGCGCGTTCTGGGTGCGCGCCAATGGTGGCGATGTGCCGTTTCATTTCGTCGCCACCGACGTCGAGGGGCAGGAGTCCGAGTTCAGCACCGCGCTGATCTTTATTCCCGCCGACAAGATCGGCGATACAAATGTGATCAAAGCGGTGAACACGGCTTATACCTTCCTCCCGCCGGGCGTGCCCGAGAGCAGCGCCCGCCGCGCCGCGCATGTGCCGGGCCAGCAGATTGCGCTGGCACCGAGCGCCAGCAGTGGAGCGCGAGCCGGCACGCCCGGCGACGGCACCAGTCTGACGATCGAGCGGCTGTTGTTCAACACTGCCGCGCCGATTAAGGCGCTTGATGGCGGGCTGAGCTTTCTGCCCAATCTAGAACGGGCCGCCGCGCGTGTTCCGGCAGTCGAGCAGCTCAGCGGCGTGGCGCAGAGCGTCAACATTAAGCTCTTCACCGAGTATCTGAATAACGGCTTCGCAGGTGCGCAAAACCAGGCGCAGGTTTTCGCGGAGCTGATCGATCAGCTGCCGATCGATTTGCCCAACGAGAAAGCCGGCGGTATCGCGGCGATGGCGATGAGCTACAGCGGCCTGTCGCGCAGTATCGGCCCGGTGGCGGGTAATCTCCAGAACGCCGCCAAGGGCTTGTTCAATCCGGCTGAGATCTTTGGCGCGCTCGGCGACTCGAAGCTGCTGGGCTACGTCTCGCTCAAAGATCTGATCAAGCAGATTGTCGATGTCGGCCAGTTTCCCAAGACGCTCACCGAGACAATCAAGTCGGCGCAGGCTAACGTGCCGGATCGCGTTGTGACACGGCTGGACTGGAAGCCAAGGGTCAATAGCGTCGGGCCGCTGCGTATCACCGAGCCGAACACGCCCGGCCAGCCGGCGACCGAGCTAACCATCAAGGCGACCTTTGAGCAGGTGCTGGCACCCGGCGCGGAGCCGAGCTATCAGATCGTCGGCACCCTGACCAACTTCACGATCGACTTCCTGGGCGTGGTGCTGGTCCACTTTCAGCAGCTCAAGTTCGTCTCCGAAAAAGGCAAGAAGCTTGACGTGATCGCGGATCTGCGCCAGCCGAGCAGCCCCAGTGCTCCGCCGGCGGTCGAATTTGCCGGCGCGCTGGCTTTTCTCAACGAGCTGCGCAAGTACATTCCCTTCGACGGCTTCAGCGATCCGCCGAGCCTCGACGTGTCGCCGCGCGGCGTGGATGTGGGCTACTCGCTGGGCTTGCCGCCGCTGGCCGTCGGTGTGTTCGCGCTGCAAAACGTGACGCTGGGCGCGGCGCTGCATCTGCCGTTCGTGGACGAGCCGGCGCGGCTGCGCTTCAACTTTTCGGAGCGTCACAAGCCGTTTCAGATCACGGTCTCGATGTTTGGCGGCGGCGGCTTCTTCGCGCTCGACATGGCGCTCGATCGCATTCTGCTGCTAGAGGCCGCGATCGAGTTCGGCGGCAGCATCTCGATCAACCTGGGCGTGGCCAGCGGCGGCGTGTATGTTATGGCCGGTATCTACTTTAAGCTGGCCGAGAATCCCGCGACCGGCAAGGACGAGGCCGAGCTGAGCGGCTACCTGCGCGCCGGCGGCGCGCTCAAGGTGCTGGGCCTGATCTGCGTGTCGGTCGAGTTCTACATGGGTCTGACCTATCTCCCGGCCAAGGGTAAGGTCCACGGCCAGGCTTCGCTCAAAGTCAAAGTTTCGATCGCGTTCTTCAGCAAAACCGTCACGCTCAAAGTCGAGCGCAGCTTCGGCGGCTCGTCCGGTGATCCGACCTTTGGCCAGCTGATGGATGCCGAGGATTGGCAGAGCTACGCCGAGGCCTTCGCCTGATTCGATAGATTTGTATATCAATTGACCGTGTAGGGGCGTATGCAATACGCCCCGAACAGCCCATCAGTTTTGTCTACCTTTATGAAACAACGCTCAATAGGAGCTTACCTCCATGCCTAATCAAACGATTCTCTGGACCGCGCTGCCCAACGGCATCAGCCGCACCGGCGACCGGCTCCAGCTCTCGGTTTTTGTTTCGCCGCGTCTGGTCGCCACGCCCAGCGACGGCAGAACGCTCTTGCCTACGCCGGATCTGCTGGCCTGGCCCGAGCGCATGCGCAACGCGCGCTTCCGCCTTGAGTTTGGCGGCGGTCCGACCGTCGAGGCGACCTTCAATCCGGCGGTGCTCAAGCCGGATCTGTGGCGCGCGCTTTTCAAGCAAACGACGCTGGTGCGCTCGCATCGCTTCGACGATTTCACCGATCGCAAGGTGATCTCGTATCCGGTGCGCAACCTGCACCAGTCGATCAAACAAACCTACCAGGACATCGGTCTGGAAGCGCCGCAGGGCTTGCCGCCGCACGTGCCGATTACCTGGGAGACCGACAGCATCGAGTTCGGTCCCAGCGCCGAGGTCGACGGCGAAAAGTCCACGATCGCTGCGGTTGCCGCCGACGAGCAGTATGTGTACGCGACCTACTACTTCGACGACAACGCGCACGGAGCCAAACATCCCGGCCAGCTGGTGGTGATCGACGCGACCACGCTAGAAATTGTCGCGCGGGTCACGGTCGGCAAGCAGCCGCGCAGCATTGCCGTCGATCCGCTGCACCAGCGCATCTATGTCGTCAACTACCACCAGGAGCACTACAGCCTTTCGGCGATCGATCGCCAGACCTTTAAGATTGTGCCCTTCCGCGTCGACGGCGTGGAAAAGCCCGAGCTGGTGCTCAAACAAGTGCCGATCGCCGTTGTCGTCAGCTCCAAGCGCAATCGTATTTTCGTGACCAATCCGACTCAAAAATGCATTCACGTGATCGACGGCGCGACCAACACGCTTCAGCCGCAGATGCAGATCGCGCTGCCGCAGGGTGCGGTCGGCGGGATTGCGATCGACGACGCCGCCGATCGACTGTACGTCATAGCGCCCAACGGCGATCGTCAGGATGTGGTCGAGATCGAGATCGCCGACACCACGCATCATGTGGTCAAGAGCGTCACGATCGATCGCAACGATTCTTTTCCATCGGAGGTGGCGCTCACCGAGGATCACATTTATATCAACAATGTTACGCCGTCGGGCATACCGAGCAAGTACAAGGTGACGGTGCTCAATCGCCAGCTAGAGCCGGTGACAACCGTGCTCTCCGTTGGGCAGACGAACTGCCTTGGCGTTGATGCCGAACTTAATCACGTTTATGCGCCCGATCGATTTGGTATCCAGGTGATCGACAGCCGCTCGCAGCGCGTCATCAGCCGGGTGCCATATCCCAGCACGCCGCGCAGTGTGGCTGCGCATCCGACGACGCATCAAGTCTTTGTCGGTGCCTCGGCAACCAACCGGCTCTTCGTCGCCACGCCCACGATCAACGCCGATGGGCAGCCGCTCAATCCGCTCTACGGCAGCTGGGATGTAGCCTGGAACGCCGCCGCCCAGCAGTCCGCGCGCAACAACCTGGATCGCACCGATGTGACGGGTCGCGAGCTGACCGAGCGTGTGCTGCTGTTTCATCGCCGCGATCCGCAGGAGCCCGAGGTTGAGCTGCCCGAGGACGAGGCCGATTTCGCGGAGGTTGTCGATTTTCATGAGGTCGTGTCGACGCTCGGCGACTACCCGGCGCTGCTGCGTCAGCTCGGCCTGGTGATCGATCTGAGCGTGCCGATCGCGGCGGTACCGCCCGGCGCGACCTTTGTGCGCGTACTGCCGACCTGGCCGGTCACGTCCGGCGTCGTCAACAGCGATATTTCGCCCAAGACCGCCTGCATCTGGGACGGCGAACGCTTCACGGCCCGCCCCGCCGGCGACGAGATCGTGGATGGCATGCTGGCGCTGGACGAGGCCAGCTACGATCTGATCCAGCTCGACGTCGACGGCGCGGCGCTTAAAACCAATAATCTGACCAACAACCTGATGCGCGTCGACGACGGCAACGCGCCGCTGCCGCGCGGCCTGGCCACGCTGCGCTCCGCCGGCATCGCGCTGACGCGCCACGGACGGGCTGCGGAGCTCAAGCAGCAGTTCCAGCGCGCGCGTCAGCACAACGATAGCCTGACCCAAAACACGACCACGCTGTTTGCCGAAGATCTGGTGCGGGGCTATCGCGTGGATATCTGGGACGATCAGACCAAGCGCTGGCACTCGCTGACCCGGCGCGTCGGCAGCTACACGATTGCGGATCAGCCGCTGCCGCCGATCGAGGATGAGGGCTTTGTCCAGACCGCCGTCACCGAGTCGGCTGCGCCCGCGACGACGCCCAAGGATCTGTATTTGCACGAGGCGCTGTGTCGCTGGGAAGGTTGGAGCGTGGTCGCGCGGCGGCCCGGCAAGAGCATCAACCACAGCGCCGATCCGTCGCAGCCGCCCGAGGACTTCGACAACGCGCCGGTCACGCCGTTCAAGCTCAAAGTCGATTTCGCGCCGGTCAAAGGCTCGCTGCCGCGTCTGCGCTTCGGCGGCAACTATCGCGTGCGCATGCGCATCGCCGATCTGGCGGGCAACGGCCCCACGCTGGACGAAGCGCCCGACCTCGCGCTGCCCGCCGACAACCGCACGATCGCCTATCTGCGCTACGAGCCGGTCGAAGCGCCTGCGGTTGTGCTGCGCTCGCTGATTACGCAGGAGGCCACGCCCGGCGAGTCGCTGGAGCGGCTGGTGGTGCGCACGGCCAACAACGATCCGGCCAAAGATGGGAGCGCCACGGCCACGCCCGCCGAGCGCCACATCGCGCCGCCGCGATCGAGCCAGCTGCTGGCCGAGACGCACCGCGTGCTGGATAACGGCACGCTCAAGGCGGATCTGGCGACCTACACGATGCTGCGCACCAAAGACGACGGCCAGTTCAAGACGCAGCCCGTCGGCTCCGGCAAGGAGCCCATGCCGGTCGAGCCAGCCGCCCAGCTGGCGCTGCCGTATCTGCCCGATCCGCTGTCGCGTGGCGCGGCCTTCCGCGATCTGCCGGGCGCTCCCGACGGCACGGTCGGCACGCTTACCAAGCAAGGCACGCTGGTCTTCACGCCGCTTCCCGACATCAAGGTGCGCGGCGGCTCGGCGGCCCAGATCGGCTGGGGCAGCGCCGATACCTGGCCCGAGCTGCGGCCTTTCCGGCTGGTGATCCAGGGCGGGAATCAGCCGCCGCGCTGGGATGCCGCCGCGCGTGTGCTGACGGTGCATCTGCCACCGGCGGAAAGCGCCACGGTCTCGCTCAGCTCGTTTCTCAACGAGGACGATCTGAAGCTGATGGGCGTGTGGCAGTGGCTGCGTGAGGCGATCGACAAGCAGGTCGCGCAGACGCTCAAGACGGTCGGCCCCAACGATCCGTACGCGCTGGATCAGCTGACGGCCAAGCTGGCCAGGGTGACGCAGTTTGCCCTGGAAGGCGGCCATGTGATGCTGACGCCGCCACGCGATCTGGTGCTGGTTCATGCGGTGCAGCAGCCGCTCGGTCGGCCCGACTGGACGACGCTGAGTGTGCAGCGCTCGCCGCAGCAACCGTTCGCCAAACTGTCAGGTCGTTTGGATGTTCACGCCAAAAGCACCGACAAAGTCGAGATCGTCGCGGCCTGGGACGAGCCGATCGATCGCCTGGATGAGCCCACGCCACGGGTGCAGAGCGCGACAACCACGGTCGCCGAGATTCCGCTGGCCGTGCTCAATGAGCGTCTCGACAGCGGCAAGCAGTACCGCACGATCAAAGTCGGCGGCAAGCCGATCGCGCGCTATTATCCGGCCACGGATCAGCTTGAGTTCGCCGGCAGCACTGCGCTCCAGCACGTTTTTGGCGATACCAGGCACCGCGTCGTGCGCTACCGCAGCGTGAGCGCCTCGCGCTTCCGCGAGTATTTCCCCCCGACGGTGCCCGGCGGCTTTACGCGCAGCAGCGATCCTTTTGCGATCAACGTGCCTAGCAGCACGCGACCCGCCGCGCCGCGCCTGCAATATGTGATTCCGGCCTATGGCTGGCAGCGTCACACCGAGACCAACCTGCTGGCCAGCCGTCGTCGCGGCCACACGCTGCGCGTCTACCTCGATCGTCCGTGGTTCTCGTCCGGCGAAGGCGAGCTGCTCGGCGTGGTGGTCTGGCCCGGCGCACTCACCGACGATCTGCGCGAGCGCCTAAAGCCGTATGTGACGCAGGTCGGCGCTGATCCGACGCTGATCGGCGATGATGTGCGGCTGGATAAGTCGAGCTTTCAGAACTACGCCGCCTGGGATGAGAACCTGCGTCTGGAAGGTCTGGCCGCTAACGAGCGGGTGAATGTCGCCGCGTATCCGGTCGGCTATGATGCCGAGCGCCAGCTGTGGTACAGCGATATTACGCTTAATCCGGCGCTCAATCGCAATCAAGAGGCCTACGGCGCGTTTGTGCGGCTGGCGCTGGTACGCTATCAGCCCAACGCGCTGCCCGGCACCGAGCTTTCGCGCGCCGTGCTGGCCGATTTTGCCCAGCTCGCCCCTGACCGCTCGGTGGTTGCCACCTACGATCTGTACGATCCCGGCGTGATCCGGCTGGCGGTCTCGGGGCTGAGCTTTAATGCCACGGCGTCGCAGAACGGTCAGCCGCAGCCGGACGGCACGTCGGTCGAGGTGTCGGTCGAGATGCGCCGCGCCGATATGGCGGGCGATCTGGCCTGGACGCTGGCTCCGGCGCACATCGCGTCGATCGTGGTCGATCAGACCAGCGAGATCGAGACGATGCTCTGGCGCGGACGGATTACGCTGCCCGCCGAGCGCCAGCCTGGTCAGTTCCGCATCGTGATCAAGGAGTTCGAGTCCTGGCTCGACGATGCGACAGCTCCCGCCGTTGCCGCCGGACAGGTGGTGCCGCGACCACGCCGCCTGGTCTACGCCGATATGCTCGATCTCTAAGCCGAACTCCTGCCTCGTTGCGCTGCTCGCCGGGTGTGCATCCACTGCGCGCCCGGCGAGCGTATGTCTGCTGATAATCAACAGGCACTTCTGGCGCACAAGACGAGACGGCTGGAAACATCACCGCGCTTTATCCGCCCAGCGTTCTTCGGTCTCTCACAGGTTGTTCGCCCTGTTTGGGCGAACAGGATTCCTGAAAGGCTTGATCATGGATTGGAGCTGGTCGCGGTTGAGACGAGTTGTATTGATTCTGTGCGCGCTAAGCAGCGCCGTGCTGACTGGTTTCGGCATTGCCGCGCTGACAACAAACAGCACGCCAGCGGCTCCGGCTCAGCGTTTGCCGGGCAGCAGCGCCAGCATCGCCGCCGCGCCGACCGTCACACCCCAGCGGCAAACGCGCGTCCTCGGTGCAAGCGACACGCTGGAAGCCTCCGCAGCTACCGCAGCTAGCATTCCTCCTCCGTCCTTAGACAGCGGCCCGGCGATATCTGATGCGCCCCATCCTACTGCCCAGGCTTCGCCCGCGCCACCTTTCTCGCTTTTCCCACAGGCGACCGCCGCGCCGCTGATCGAAGATTCGTTTAGCACCCCCACCAGCGGCTGGCTCGTGCGCGATACGCCGACCTGGAGCGCCGCCTACACCGAGGGCCAGTATCAGCTGGCGCTGCACGGGCAGAATAATCTGAATCTTTCGTCGTCGCTTCCGGCAGCGGATTATCGCCTGTCGGTCGATGTGACGGTTGCGCACGGTGGCGCGGGCGTGGTCTTTTTGGCCGCCAAGCCGGCGAGCTTTTATCGTCTCGTGATCAATGTCGATGATGCGTATGCGCTCCAGCTTCAGCGTCAAGACGAGGTGATCGACATTATTCCGTGGACTGCCAGCCCGGCCCTACGCGGGACTGCCAACGTCGCTCAGCGGCTGCACGTCGAGCGGCGCGGCGCGATGGTCCAGGTTTTTGTGAATGATCAGCCGCTGCTGGATTGGTCCGTACCGGCGGGCGATACGGTCAATCAGTATGGATTTGCCGTCACCGCGCCGCAAGGAGCCGCGCTCGCCACGTTCGATAATCTCGTTGTGGAGCCGTTGCTCCAGCCTTAAGCGAAGCCAGAAGGAGAATGTTTATGACTCGCCGTTTCGTGTTGCTGTGCTGGCTCGCGCTGGCAACGCTCGCGTGGAGCTTGCCCGCTGCCGCCCAAACCGCCGGCACCGCACGTGTCCGCGTGATCCACGCCTCGCCCGACACGCCGCCGATGGATCTGTTCGTGGACAACCAGCCGGTCCTGCGCGACGTGCCCTTTGCCGTGATCGGCGACTATCAGGACTGGCCCGCCGGCTCACACACGATCGCCGTCGCGCCGGCTGGTCAAGGGATCGCGGCGGCAACCGCCAGCGAGCGCCTGGATTTGGAGGCCGGCACCGCCTATAGCCTGGCGGTGGTGCTGCTGAATAACCGCAATTTCGTCCAGCTCACCGACTATCTAACTGCTCCGCCAGCCGGCAAGGCCCGCGTGCGAGTTTTGCACTTCTCGCCTGACGCGCCTGGTGCCGATGTCGAGGTGATCAACGGCCCGAAGCTGGCCCAGAACGTGGCCTTTGGTACGGCCAGCCCGTATCAGACTGTGGATGCGACCGCCTACGATCTGCGGCTGGTGACCTCGGGCAATAATACGGTTATCGTGCAACTGCCGGCTACCACGCTGAACGCCGGAACGATCTATGATGCCGTGGCGATCGGGCGGCTGGCGGCGATCCAGGTTGAGCTGGCTTCTTTCACGCCAAGCGCGAGCGCCGCACAATCTGCTCCGCAGCTGATGCCCAACGTCGGCGCAACGTCCAATACCAATGCGCTGCTTGTGCTGGGTCTGCTGACTATGCTCGCCGGCTTTGCTCTACGCCGCCGCGCCGCCTGATCTTCGAAGTAGTTCCAACTGTTGTGCAACGCCTCCACGAGACGTTGCACATTTTTTGACCCCTTGACAGGCACGAAAAAAGGTCTATACTGAAAATCGAACAGTGTTCCATAAAAGATAGGTGATCGAAAGATGGGCGTGAAGGAGCGACGTGAGCGCGAAAAGGAGGCCACTCGGCGGGGTATTTTGGATGCCGCGCAGTCGATTGCGCGTGCCGAAGGCTGGTCGGCGGTGACGATTCGCAAAGTAGCCGACGCGATCGAGTATAGCCCATCGATCGTGTACGAGTATTTCAGCAGCAAAGAGGCAATTTTGCTCGCGCTGCTCCACGAGGGTTTTGCCGCGATGGCGGCTTACATGCGCCGTGCGCTAAGCTCAGACGGCGATCAATCGAGCCGGCTCCATCGGCTGGCTACGAGCTACGTGGCCTTTGCGCGCCAGTATCCCGAGCTATACCAGGTGATGCATGGCTTCGCCGGGATTGCGATCGATCCTCAGGTGCGCGGCGCGGCAGCGCAGGATGTCTGCGAGATTGTCGAAAACGCGCTGATCGCCTGGGCGCAGGATGCAAACGTCGTGCTACACGATCCACGTGTCGACGCCGAGATCTCCTGGAGTCTACTGCATGGTATTGTCAGCCTGTCCATCGTCGATCGCATGTCGCCCGACACGGCCTATGTCGATCAGCTGGTTACGCGTGCGGTTGATACGCTGCTGTCAGGTTGGAGCGCCGGTGCAACAAGCGGCTAATTTTTTTTGCGCTTTATCGAACGTTGTTCGATTTTAGAATGAAGTTATATGAAAGGGAAGCAGCCATGAACACCAAGCACGATCTACATGTTATTTTCGGGACCGGACCGGCGGGCAGCACGCTTGCCGAGCAGCTTGTGGCGGCGGGTAAACAGGTGCGGGCGATCAATCGCAGCGGCAAGGCTACGCTGCCGCCACAGGTCGAGGTCATCGCCGCCGATATTCTTGATCCCAGCACCGTGCGGGCGGTAACCGCCGACGCCGGCGTGATCTATCACTGCGCCAACGTGCCCTACCCCCAGCAGGTCGAAGTGCTGCCTAGGTTTACAACGCATATTATCGAGGCCGCCGCCCACGCCTCGGCCAAGCTGGTGGTGCTCGACACACTGTATGTGTATGGCCGCACGCGCGGCATGCCGATGCGCGAAACCACGCCCTACGCCGCGACGACACGCAAAGGACGTATGCGGGCTGAGTTGGTGGAA
>JAFAYS010001097.1 GCA_019240175.1 Chloroflexota bacterium
GCGTCCTCGTGGATGGTGCTGCCGGAAGATCCGCTGGTGCTGCTGGGCCGTGACCAGAGCTTTGTGCTGGTGCAGTGCAGCGATGGGCGCGTCGGCTATCTTCCGGCGAGTGTGTGTGAGCCTGGTGAAAACTCGCTGCTGTTTAGCCGAATTGATCCGTTCAATTTTGGGTGTTTTGTGGTAGGCGGAGCCTTGTTTAGCGGCAACTGGATGGTTATAAATGGTCAGCTCTGGGTGATCGAGCAGTTCTTCGGGTCTTTATCGATCTACCTTGTGTCGCTGATTGTGTTCGGCATTGCGGCGAGCCTCTGGTGGCTGGGCTCGCCCCGAGCTGCGGCGCGCTCCTTTGCGCTGGGCATGGTGCTAAGTTATGCCATCATGGTGCTGTTCGAGCCGTAGACGATCGCCGGCACTACGACGCATCGTTGGCAGACCTTGTTTGAGCAGCTTGATCGCCAGGATCAATGCGCACGCAGAAACTCCTTGACGGCTTGCATGGTCTGCTCATAGCGCTCGCGGTGAATATTGTGACCGCTGCCGGCCATATGCGCGATCTGTCCGCGCTTCAAAAGTGCGACTGCTGCTTGCGCAACCTCCGGCGTCACGATCGCCCCGAGCGCGGGATCGCCCGTTACCAGCAGCGTTGGGCACTCGATGCGCGCCAGGATCTCGCGCCACGGGTAGCCCTGGAAGGATCCGAAATGCTGGGCGATTGCCGGATCGAATTGCGCTTTGGACTCGGCCCACGGCGGCAGCTCGTCGGCGTGCCAGCTGGGATTCATGGTTGCTGCGGTGGCGACGCGCTCCTCAGCCGACAGCGCACGGAAATCGGGGAAGGCTGGCCGGCGCGTGGCTGCATCGCGCTCGCGGCTGGCGCTGGCGGAATCGGCGTCCTCGGCGCGTAGCGGCGGATCTTCCAGCACAGTTGCGCGCACAAGATTGGGATAGGTCGCCGCCAGTGTTGACGCGGTGACAGCGCCCATCGAGTGGCCCCACACGTAGGGCTTGTCCAGGCCGAGACCGCTGATCACGCCTGCCGCATCGTCCGCCAGCAAATCGATCGAGAAGCCGGTCGCCAGGTTGTCGGATTGGCCATGACCACGGGCATCCGTCATGATGATATCGTAGTCGTCGCCAAGCTCGCCGGCAACCCGCGCCCAAACTTTCCCGCTATCGGTGATGCCGTGCAGCAGCAGCAAGGCGGGCTTGCCCGCAGTCCCGGCGCGATGATAGTGGACGCGAATGCCGTTCGCCTCTACGTCTGCCTCTGACCAGTTGCTCATGGAATCTCGCTTTCTTTGTAGGCCGGCTGCGCTTGTTCGCATCAATCCACTGTAACCTCTTACTCAGCAGCGGCGATCGCGGGACGGCTGCCATCCAGCGGCATGCGCTGCACCTCGTCGCGCAGCGTCTCGGCGTCCCAGCCGGCATCACGCTCAAGGCCGGGCTCTTCCAGATCCGCTAGCAGGATCTGCTCCAAACGTTCGATGCGCTGGCGAGCCGCGTTGATATAGACGGTGCCGTCTTGCCGCCGTGCGGTCAGTTCACGCAGCGACTCTTCGTCGTGGCGCAGGAACTTTTGCGCGGCCCGCTGCGCCTGATACGCGCGGAATCCCAGCAGCCGCAGCGCGTCGGTGCCCATGCGCAGCGATGTATCCAGCGCCTCGCGGTACACGTAGCTCACGCCGTGTTCGAGCAGCGTGTGCGCGTCGTCCCAGTCGAAGGCGCGGGCCAGAATCGTGAGCTGCGGAAAATGCTTGCGCGCCGTCTCGACTAGCTCAAGCGTTTTCTCGGGGCTGTCGAGCGCCAGCACCAGCAGCCTGGCCTTCTCCGCGCCGGCGACTTGCAGCAGATCATAGCGCGATGCGTCGCCATAGTAGACTTTCAGCCCCATCTTGCGCAGCAGATCCACGCGGTCCGAGTCGATGTCCAGCACGGTCGTCGGGATGCCGTTGGCCTTGAGCAGCCGCCCCACCGTCGAGCCGAAGCTGCCGAAGCCGGCGATGATCACCGAGTTTTGTTCGTCGATCGCGTCGGCGGGCTTGGCCTCCCGCTCAAGTGTGCCGAAGCGCGGCTGCACAAAGCGCTCGTTGATCACCAGCAGCAGCGGCGTCAGCGCCATCGAGAGCGCCACTGCGGCGACCAGCGGATTGGTGATCGTGGCGTCGAGCACGCCCTCCTGGTTGGCGAACGAGAAGAGCACAAACGCGAACTCGCCGACCTGTGGCAGCGCAAAGGCCAGGAGCAGGCTTTGATCCAGGCTTAGCTTGAAGATCCGCGCCAGCCCAAACAGCACGCCGAACTTCACGGCCATGATCGCCAGCACCAGCCCGGCGATCAGCAGCGGCTGCGCCAGAATCAGCGCGAAATCCACCGATGCGCCGACCGCGATAAAGAACAACCCCAGCAGCAGGCCCTTGAACGGATCGATGTCGCTTTCCAGCTCGTGGCGGTACTCGCTGTTGGCCAGCACCACGCCCGCCAAAAACGTGCCCAGCGCCGGACTCAGCCCGACCTGCGTCATCAACAGCGCGATCCCGATCACGATCAGCAGCGACGCGGCGGTGAACATCTCGCGCAGGCCCGTATGCGCCACCACGCGCAGAGCAGGCCGTACCAGAA
>JAFAYS010001126.1 GCA_019240175.1 Chloroflexota bacterium
CTCGGCTTGCCAGGCCGCACACAATGCGCCGATCGGCACCGGCCCGTACAAGCTGCGTGAGTTCCGCTCCGGCGACACCGTGACCTACGACATCAACGAGCTGTATCGCGATCCCAACAAGCCCTTCTTCAAGGAAGTCCAGATGAAGGGTGGCGGCGATGCGACCTCGGCGGCTCGCGCTGTGTTCCAGACCGGCGACGCCGACTATGCCTGGAACTTGCAGGTTGAGGCTCCGGTGCTGGCGCAGCTCCAGACCGGCGGCAAGGGCGACTTCCTGACGATCCCCGGCTCAAGCGTCGAGCGTATCGCGCTCAACCGCACCAACCCCGACCCGGCCCTAGGCGACAAGCGCGCCGAGCCGGATCAGCCGCATCCGTTCCTAAGCGATATCAAGGTGCGCCAGGCGCTGGGCAAGGCGATCGATCGCAAGGCCGTTGCCGCGCTCTACCCGCCAGGTGCCGGCCCAACCTGTGAGATCATCACCACCGCGCCATATGTCGAGCCTTCCGAGATCTTCGGTGGTCGCCACCAGTGCGAGCAGGACATCGAGGGCGCGAAGCAGCTGCTCGACGAGGCCGGCTGGACGGTTGGCGCTGACGGTGTGCGCGAGAAGGGCGGCATCAAGCTGAGCGTGCTCTACCAGACGACCGTCAACCCGCTGCGCCAGAAGGAGCAGGCGTTGGTCAAGGCCAACTGGGAAGCGATCGGCGTGGCCGTTGAGTTGAAGAGCATCGATCCGGGCGTCTTCTTCTCGACCGACGCGGGCAACCCCGACACCTTTGGTCACTTCTTTGCCGACGTCCAGATGTACACCAATAACTACGAGCAGCCCGATCCGACCACCTACCTGTGCGACTGGACATCCAGCCAGATTCCGCAGCGCAGCAACGGCTGGGGTCTCAACAACAACGAACGCTACCAGAACCCTGAGTACGATACGCTGTGCGATAACCTGCGCAAAGAGACCGACAACGACAAGCGTCTCGAAATCGTGCGCCAGATGAACGACATCATCGTCGAAGACGTGGTCGTGATTCCGCTGGTCGCGCGTCCGCAGGTCTCGTCGGGCAAGTCCAAGGCGCTGCAGGGCATCAACCTGACGCCATGGGATACCGAAGTTTGGAACATTGCCGACTGGACGATGACGCAGTAGTGCGCCGTTTGTGCTGATGGCAAAGCCTGGAGTCGGCTGCGGTCGGCTCCAGGCTCCCTAAAAGGTGTTGTATGGGCTCGTATATCGCTCGGCGGTTATTGATCGCAATTCCGACGCTGTTTGTTATCAGCTTTGTTATTTTTGCTATTCTCGCGCTTGCTCCCGGCGACCCGCTGGCGCAGTTTGCCGCTAATCCCAACGTGCCGTCAGAAGTGCGCGAGCGTATTCGCGTGTCGCTTGGATTGGATCAGCCCTGGCCGATCCGCTATGTCAAATGGATGCAATCAGTATTCACCAGAGGCGATTTCGGCTATTCGTTTGCCAGCCGTGGCCCGGTCAGTGCCTTGATTGTGCAGCGGATTCCTCAAACGCTGTGGGTTGTGGGCGTTTCCTATGTTCTTGCTGTGCTGATTGCGATCCCGATTGGTATCTTTTCGGCGGTCAAGCAATATTCGATCTTTGATCAGATCACGACCACGCTGGCCTTCATGGGCTTTTCGGTGCCTACCTTTTTTACCGGCTTGTTACTTGTTTTGATCTTCAGCGTTAAATTGAATTGGTTTCCGCTGGTCTACGACACCAGCTTAAAGGTCACGGATCTGGCCTCGTTCGGGCGTCAGCTCAGGCAGATGGCAATGCCGGTTACCGTGCTCGCCTTGTTTCAGGCGGCGACAATTACCCGGTTTATGCGCTCGGCCATGCTTGATAATCTGCCCATGGATTACACACGGACAGCGCGGGCGAAGGGCTTGACCGAGAGCAAAGTAGTCATGCGCCACGTGTTGGCCAATAGTTTGATCCCTGTTGTTACGCTGATTGCGCTCGGCGTGCCTACGGTCTTCGCAGGCGCGATCGTGACCGAGCAGATCTTTCGCGTCAATGGGCTGGGCGAGCTGCTGATCCGTTCGATCCAGAACTCGGACACGCCGGTGGTTATGGCGCTGACCTTTATTTTTGCCGTGCTGGTTGTGCTGTTCAATCTCGTCGCCGATGTGCTCTACGGCATTCTCGATCCGCGTATTCGCTACAGCTAGTCGCGCTGCTGATTCCGTCGAACCTAGCTGGTTATGTATCGCTCTGGTTGGAGATCTTTATGGCTGAAGCAAATCGTGTAATGGAGCCGGGTGCCGTTCCTAATGCAGCGGCAGCATGGTCGGTTGGTGCTGCTGCGCTTGGACCGCCGCGTACTCTCTGGGGCGATGCCTGGCGACGCTTTCGGCGTCATAAATTGGCGATGGTCGGCGCGGTTGTGCTGCTGCTATTAGTGCTGGGAACGCTGATCGGGCCATTTGTGTACCGCGTGGATCGTGACGAGATGGACGTGCTGGCCTCGATGACCGGCTCATCGGTGGCGCATCCGATGGGCACCGACGATCTGGGTCGCGATCTGCTGGCGCGCGCGATCTTTGGTGGCCGTGTCTCGATCGCGGTTGGTTTCGTGGCAATGCTGATCTCGCTCGTTGTCGGCACGCTGGTCGGGGCTTTGGCCGGTTTCATCGGCGGCGTTGTGGATCAGCTGCTGATGCGCCTGACCGACATGTTCCTGGCGCTGCCGCAGCTGCCGCTCTTGCTGCTCACGATCTTTTTGTTCCGCGATACCCTGCGCAAGAGCTTCGGTCCTGAGATCGGGATCTTCATTCTGATTGTTTTCGTGATCGGCCTGCTGAACTGGATGCCCACGGCGCGTATCGTTCGCGCGTCGTTCTTGTCGCTCAAGCAAAAAGAGTTCGTCGAGGCGGCGCACTGTCTCGGCGTATCGCGTGCGTCGATCATGTTCCG
>JAFAYS010001109.1 GCA_019240175.1 Chloroflexota bacterium
CGCGGGCGATGCTGGTCCAGGCGATCGTGACCGGGCTGAGCGTGCTGCCCTTCGCGGCGCTGGGCTACGCCGTCTTTCGGCGGCGCGATGTTGCCCTTGTCAGCACATTGATCGCGTCGCTCTTCGTGCCCTTCGCGGCCTATGGCAGCGTGCTCTTCGCCGAGGCGCTCTTTGTCGCGCTGATCGCGGCCTCGTTCGCGCTGCTGCCCTACGGCCAAACCGATGCGCTTTCCCGTCGTCGCCTGTTCCTGGCCGGCGTGCTGCTCGGCCTGGCGACGCTGACGCGTGCGGTGGGCTTGTTCTTCATTCCGATATTGGTTCTAGCTCTGATCGCTGAATTTTGGAAGAACAGAGAACAGAGAACAGAGAACAAAGGGAACAAAGAAGCAAGCATCAGATTCCCCTCGCCTGCCGCAGCGGGAGAGGGGCGGCAAGCGAAGCGAGACGGGGTGAGGGCCTTGCTTCCCCGTGACCTTTCCCGAATTCTCCTAGGTTCTTGGTTCTTGGTTCTTGGTTCTTTCCTCGTCATCGCCCCATGGACGCTGCGCAATGCCCTGGCCTACGATCGCTTGATCGCGGTCGACACCAACGGCGGGATCTCGTTCTGGTACGGCGCGGTGCGCAGCGACGCCGAGCTAGCTGCCGGCGAGGCTCAGCTAGCCGCGCTGCCGAATCTGGCCGACAAGCAGCGGGCGGCGCTTGCGCTGGCCTTCGACGCGATCGCCGCCGATCCGGGGCACTACCTGAGCAACGTGCGCTACAAGATCGTTAGCCTGTGGCAGCTGGGCAGCCGCAACTACGCCGCCGGCGGCATCATCAGCTTCGATCCTGACGGTTACAGCCTGGGCCAGACGCCGGGCGAGCTGCCACTGCCGCTCTCGCTGCTGGCCGACGCGCAGTACGTGCTGCTGGTGCTGGGCGGCATCTGGGGCTACTGCTTCGCGCCGCGCGAGTCGCGCTCCGTGGTGCTGCTGCTGTGGCTGCTCTTCGGTACGCTGATGAGCGGCATCACGATCGGGCATCCCCGGCTGCGGCTGCCGCTGCTAGTGGCCTTCGTGCCGTACGCCGCGTGGTGCGCGCTGATGCTTCCGAGCATCGTGCGATCGCTGCGCGCGAGGTGGCGAACGACAACGATCGCGGTGCTGGTGACGCTGGCATTTGCAGGCGTGATCTTTACGCAGCAGTACGCGCGCTGGGCGCGAGCGCTGCTCACGGTCAAAACTAGCGATCAGACCAGCGCGGCGACGTATCGCCAGGCCTACGCGATCAACCCGGCCAATCCGCTCTGGCTGCTGGCTGCCGCCGATTGGGAAAGCCGCAGCGGTAACTGGGCGCAAGCCGAGCAAGACTACCAGCAGGCCGTGGAGCAAGACCCGCGCAGCCTGTACGCGCATGTTAGCCTGATCCAGGCGGCGTTTTTGCGCGGGGACGAGCGTCAGGCGCAGCAGCATCTCGCCGCGATCCAGGCGCTGGGCCGCGACAACAACGATCTGCTACTGTGGGCCTGGTCGCGCTTCAGCGCGTACGCCGCCACTACGATCCAGCCTACGCAGCCCGGCGCGCTCGGGATGATCCAGGGCTTCGTGCCCACGCAGCCAGGCAGCGACGAGCGCTGGACGATGGGGACCGCGCAGCTGCGCCTTGAGCCATCGCAGGACTGCGGGCAGATCAGCTTGACGCTGCGTGGCCACCAGCCGAATCAGCCGCTCGACGTGGAAGTAGGCGGGCGCTTCACAACGATCAACATTACAACCGAGCGATCGGTGTATCATGTACCCTTGGAGGCGGGATTGTGTCAGGCGGGAAATCCGCTGCTGGTCACGCTGCGCACTCGCACGCGGGTGCTGGACGCCGACACACAGCCCTGGCCGGTAGGCGTAGCGGTAGCACAGGTGAGCCTTGAGTAGCATTCTTCACGAAGATCAACTGGTCGCGGCGATCGAGCCGTGGCTGCAACATATGCGCTGGCGCTCCAACTTCGAGCAGTGGCGCGAGCGACGCATCAATCAGGAGCGCTACCAGCAGGCGCGCATCGATCAGATCGAGGGGATCGCCGGGCCGCTGGATCGCCAGGTGCTGCTGGACGTGGGCGCGGGCATGGGCGGCTTTGCGGTCGCAGCGGCGCTTAAAGGCGCGACCGTCGCGGCCTGCGAGTTCAACCGCGCCTACTGCGAGATCATCAAGCTGCGGGCGGCGCGCAACGAGCTGACGCTGCCGGTGTATAACGCGGCGGGCGAGGCGCTGCCCTTCGCCGATCGCAGCTTCGACACGATCGTGAGCTGGGATGTGATCGAGCATGTCCAAGATCCGGCGCGGATGCTGAGCGAGTTCAATCGCGTACTACTGCCGGGCGGCGTCGCGCTGGTCACGGCGATCAACCGCTGGGCCTGGAAAGATCCGCACTACCATATTCGCGGCCTGAACTGGCTTCCGCGCGCCTGGGCCGAAAAGCTGATCCAGCGGCGCGGTCGCTCCAAGGAGAACGCGGCGTTTCAAGATATGCAGCGGCTGAGCGAGATGCACTACTTCAGCTACGGCGATTTCGTCGAGCTGACGCGGCGCTACGGCTTTCGCGTCCACGATCTCAAGGAACGCGAGCTGCGCGCGGGCAAGCTGCACAGTCCCAAGCGCAGCCGTCGTTTGATCCGCTCGGCGCTGCGGGCGCTGGGCCTGGAGCGGCTGGCCTATCGCGCGCAGCGGCAGTGGTACGTCGGCATGTTCGAGCTGGCGCTGGTCAAGGAGCGCTGAGGTGTCGGCACCACAAACATCGCTGAGCGAGCGCGTGGCCGGCGCGATTTTCTGGAACACGGTAGCATTTCCGATCAAGGCCGCGATCAAGTTTCTGGCCGGTCTGGTGCTGCTGTGGGCGCTGCTGCCCGAGGGCTACGGCTTGTTCCAGGCAGCAGTCGGTGCGGTCGTAGCCACAGTCTGGACTCTAACCGGCCTCGGCATCAGCCCGTCGATCCTGAAGTTCGTGCCCGAAGTCATGGCGCGTCAAGGACGCGTCGGCGTGGCGCGCTTTCTGCGCCAGCTGTTTGCGATCCGCCTGGGCTTTCTGCTGACCGTCGTGCTGGCGCTCAACGTGTTTAGCGGCGATGTGCTGGGCTTCTTGCTCTCACAGGCCAGCGGTGATTACGCGCGGGCGCTTCAGGCAGACGGCCTGTTCCTACTGCGCACAGCCAGCGCGATCGTGCTGATGCGCGCCGCAACCGATACCTGCGCCCGCACGCTGGTAGCCTACTTCAAGCAAAAAACCACCAACTCGCTCGACATTGTGTCGGCGCTGGTGCAGCCGCTGCTGACGGTGCTGCTGGTGCCGGAGTGGGGTTTTGGCCTCGGCATTCGCGGCGCGGCGCTGGCAATCCTGTTCGGCTCGGCAGTCGATCTACTGCTGGCGCTCTTCGCGGTGCGGCGGGCGCTCGGCGCGCTGCCTGTCGACAACCAGCCGATCGTGGCGATCGAGCGGCTGTGGCAGCGCTTCAGCTCCAGCGCACTGATGAACTACGTCATGGATCAGAGCGTTTTCATCACCTCGCCGGATTTCGTGGCGCTGGTTTTTCTGTGGGTCGCGCGGCCCGAAGCGCTGGCCAACATTGAGGCTGGCTGGAATCAGGTGCTGGTGCTGCTGACCTACCTGGTGATGCCGCTCAACGGCATTTATGTGCCGATGTTCAGCGAGATCTTCGCCAAACACGAAGATCACAAGCTTCAGCCGGCGTATGCCACACTCACGCGCGCGCTGCTGCTGGCGACGGTGCCGGCAGGCATCGGCTTTATCACGCTCGCGCCGCAAGCCTTCGAGCTGCTGCACCTGGCGGACAAGTATCCGCAGGCCGCGACCGTGGCGCAGGTGGTCACGTTCTTTTTGTTCGCCGAGTCGATCGTGGTGGTGCCGCACGTGATCCTGATGGTCTACGAGCGCTACCGCATCGTGGCCTTCTCGCGGCTGCTGGCGGTGCTGAGCGCGCCGCTGATCGTGCTGGTGGCGATCAACAGCTCGGCGGTGCTGACGGCGGTCGCGATCGGCCTGTTCCGCTTTGGCAGTCGCGCCGTGCTGACGCCCTACGCCAATCGTGCGTTTGGGCTGCGCTTCCCGTGGCGCTTCGCGCTGAGGCTGCTGGTGCCGTCGCTGCTGTTTATGCTGGTGCTGACAGTGCTGAGCCGCGTGCTGCCGGTGCTGCAAACACAGCCGGTCTGGCAAAATCTGCTGCATCTCGGCCTGCTGGTCGGCAGCGGCGTGGCGATCTTTGGAATTGGCTTTAAAATGATGGGCGGCATCGACGATGCTGACCGCCAGCGGCTGGCGACGATGCGGATTCCGCTGCGCAAGTTGATTTTGCGATATTTATAACAACAAAGGATGGATATGTCTCGTTTTGTCTCGCTGCCCGGCCTGCGCTGCATCCGCTACGAGGTTGCGCTCAACGGCTGGAAAATCCTCAAACATACCGTCAACGATTTTAGCCTGTGGCGGCTGATCGAGTATCCCTGGGTTACCGAGCAGCTCAAGCTCAAGCCCGGCGATACCGTGCTGGATCTCGGCACCGGCACCTCGTCGTATCCGCATATGCTGGCCAAAGAAGGCGTCAATGTCGTGGTGCTGGAGCTGGAGCGCGATCGTGTGCGCTGGCAGCAGCAGAAGCGGCTGGAAACCGCGCGACCCGGCGATGGCGTGGTGTATCCCGTAGTGGCCGACGCGACCGCGCTGCCTATTCGCGATGGCGTTGGCGTGCGCGTCAGCGCGGTCTCGTCGCTTGAGCACATCCCCGACGACCACGCGGTTGGTCGCGAGATCGGGCGCGTGCTGGCCGACGACGGCATCGCGGTGATCACGATTCCCTACACCAAGAGCGAGCGCACGGGCTTTTTCAAAGGCATCAAGCCTTTCAAGCAGGTCGAGCGCAACGCCTTTGTGCAGGAGGGCAAATCGGGCTCGTTCTTCCGCTTCTACAACGACGAAGACATCCAGGAAACGTATATCGAGCCGTCGCGAGCGGAGGTGACCGCCTGGCGCGGCTTTGGGCGCAAGCTGCTCAACGGGCTGTATCACGAAACCCGGCGCAATCGCTACTGGCGGCGCTGGGTCTTGAAAGATTGGCTGCTGGCGAAGATCGCGCATCCGCTCGAAGAGCGCTTCGGCACCGCAACCGAGCCGCTGTACGTGATGTTCCGCTTGGAGCGCACCAAGTAAGCATGGCGACGATAGGACAACGCATCAACCCAACGCCCGACTGGTCGCTGCGTGGCGGTCGCTGGCTGGCGATCCTGGCACTGGTCGGCGTGGCGAGCGCGGCGCTGCTGGCGCTCAGGCTACAGCCCACACCACGCTACGCCGTCGATCTGTTGCAGCCGCTGGAAAGTCTGCCCTTCGAGATCGAGGGCATCAATGCCGTTGAGATCAACCTCGAAGGACAGCCCTACCGCTGGACCACGGACTATCCGTTTATCCAGATCCGCAACGCGTACCATCTCGCGCCGTCGTTTCTGGCGACGCTGACGATTCGCTCGGAGCGGCCCGACGGCCCGCAGCCGGTGACGTTTCTAGTCAACGAGCAGCCGCTGGCGATCGCGCAGACGACGCCCCAGATGCGCGCCTATCATCTGATCCTGCCGCATCGCCCGGACGCCGACAGCACGCTGCGGTTCGCGGCGGCGACCAAGAACTTCACGCCGCCCAACGATCTACGTCGCCTCGGCTTTATCACCACCAGCTGGTCGATCACGCCGATCTTTGCCGGCACGCCGCTCGGCCCGATCACGCAGGGCGAGCTGGCGCTGGTGCTGATCGGTGGGCTGCTGCTAACGGCTTGGCTTTGGCTGCGCGCCGGACGCGTGACCGCGCTGAGTGTTGGCATTCCCGTCGCGCTGGCACTGCTGGTACTGCGCGGCTTTTATCAGCCCGCGCCGCTGCCATTCTCGCATCTTGCGATGATCGCGCTGCTGGCAACCGCGCTGCTGACGCTGCTGACGCGCCAAAGCTGGACGGCGCTTGGCCTGGCGATCGTGGGGCTGATCACGACTTTCGCGGGCGCGCTGTGGCCCAGCTGGATGACCGACGATGCGCTGATCTCGTTTCGCTACGCGCAAAATCTCGTGGCGGGCAACGGTTTGATCTACAACCTCGGCGAGCGCGTCGAAGGCTACACCAATTTCCTGTGGACCATGCTAGCGGCGCTGGTGCTGGCGCTGGGCGGCGATCCTGTGCAGGTCTCGTACTACGCCGGCATCGTGATCGCGCTGCTGCTGATCGCGGCGACGTTTGTGCTGGCGCGGCAGCTGATGGGCGAGCGCTGGGCGCTGATGGCGGCGGCGCTGCTCGGCACCAGCCACAGCCTGCTGATCTACACCGCACGCGGCTCCGGCCTTGAGACCGGCCTTTTCGCGCTGCTGCTGGTCATCGGCACGACGCTCTTTCTGCGCGAGCGCTTCAACTGGGCGGGCGCGGCCTTTGCGCTGGCGACGATGACACGGCCCGAGGGCGTGCTGCTGCTCGGGATCGCTGGGCTGGTACGGCTGGTTGCCAAGCGCAAGATCGACGCGGGAATCTGGCGCATGGTCGGCGTATTCGCACTGATCGGCGTGCCCTTCTTCGCCTGGCGCTTCTTCTACTACGGCGACCTGCTGCCCAACACCTTCTACGCCAAAACCGGCGGCGGCCTGCCGCAAGCGCTACGTGGTCTGGCTCACGCCGGATCGTTCGCGCTGTTTGCGGGCGGTCCCGTGCTGGCGCTACTGCTCGTGCTGGCGGCGATCCGCTTTGTCCGTGACTGGCGCGAACGCTCGGATCAGCTGATCTGGCAAAGCTTTACCTGGCTCGTCGTCGGCATCTACACCGCGTACATCATCAGCGTCGGCGGCGATCATTTTCCAGGCTACCGCTTCTTCGTGCCGGTGCTGCCGTTCCTGGTGCTGCTGATGGCGCGCGGAACGCAGCAGATCGCTGCGTTCGGGGAACAAAGGAACAAAGAAACAAAGGAACAAAGAAGTACCGATCTTTCCCCTCTCCTGTCGCAACGGGAGAGGGGAGGGCGCGATAGCGACAGGGGTGAGGGCCTCCTCAAGAATCATGGTGAGGGCCTTCCTTTCCTCCGCCGCGCCGCACCCGCCGCCCTGGCGATGCTGATCGTCGTCGGGCTGAGCGTCTTCAATCTTACACGCTCGACGCCCTTCGATCAGATTGTGCGCGGTGACGACGAGTCAGTGTGGCTGTGGCGCGAGATGGGCTGGTGGCTGGCCGACCAGGGACAGCCTGGCGAGTCGATGGCGGCGATGGGTGCGGGCGCGATTCCCTACTACTCGGATCGCGAAACGATCGATCTGCTCGGCCTCAACGATAAGCATATCGCGCGGATGGAAGTCGAGGACATGGGCAGCGGTGTGGCCGGCCACGAGAAGCAAGATCCCGACTATGTGCTCAACGAGCGCAAGCCGACTTACATTCCCGGCATCTGGACCGAGTACTTTGGCGGCTCGCAGGCGCTGAAAAACACCGGCCTCTACGAGCGCCAGGAAGTCATCACGCGCTACGGGCGGCGCATCGTGCTGTGGAAGCGCATCGCATGAAGATTTTATACTGGATTCCGCGCTACGACGCCGGTTTGATGGGCAACCAGATCCACGTCGAGGTGATCGAGAGCTGGCGTGAGCTGGGCGTGGATGCCGAAGTGCTGACCTTTAACGCCGGCCTCAAAGCGCGATCGATCGAACTGCTCAATGGCATTGTCGTGCATCGGCTGCCGCTCAACCGCACGCTGATCGAAAAAGCGCTCAATCGCGCCGCCCAGCCGCTGATGCAATATCCCTACTGGCTCGGCGCGCTGGCGCAGTATCGCCGCTTCATAGCCGAGCAGCACCGACGCTTCGATCTGGTGCATATCGAGACAGCGTTTCCACTCGGCGCGCTCGCAGCGGTCGCGTCCACCCGCCAGCCGCCGATCGCGGTCACGCTGCAAGGCGCGGATGTGATGGCCGAGCCGGATTCCG
>JAFAYS010000045.1 GCA_019240175.1 Chloroflexota bacterium
GCTGCATAATCTCAGGCACAGTGGCGGCAGGCGTCGCGATCACGGCCAGATCCGCCACCTCAGGCAGCGCCGCCACACTTGGATAGGACTCACGGCCCAAGATCGCGCTGTGCTGCGCGTTGACGGCAAACACCTTACCCTTAAAGCGCCCATCGATCAGATTGGCAAACAGCGCCCGACCCACACTGCTGGCGTGCTCACTCGCGCCGATCACGGCAACAGTCCGGGGCGCGAAGATCGCCTCCAACGGGCGTCGTGATGGGCGCAGCGGATCGGCGCGTCCGGCAGACGTGGCAGGTGGGAGCGTGGCCATGAAATCCTCCTTGCATGGAGCAACCGGCGGCACAGCGAGCCTTGCTTCATATTCTCACACAGCGCCGAGCTGCGGGCGTAGTCGATCGGCAACCACGCGGGCTGCTTCCGCAACGTTCCGTCCGCCGCCGCACACAGCTCGATCGGCCTCCTGTCACGAGATACTACCACACCGTCGCCGGATCGTAAGCTGCGGCTACTCTGCAACCGCGATCGACAGCCCTGGCGGGAAAGCGTGTACCTGTCAAGAGGTATCAAAAGTCTCAGGTAGGAGAAGTTGAGGTTTCAACCAGAAGGAAGACGTGATCTCAGAGGCGGGTGATTGAGCGGGCGGAGTTGAGGTACTCCGCCCTGTGACAACATGTAAGCTACGCCGAACTGACGACGTTTAAAGCGAGCATGCCTTGAACGTTTCGTCAGATCGGCGGTTTGGAGCGCGCCCTCGACGCGGGTTATTGCACCCAAGCTTACGGGCAGGCTTCATGCGCATCCACCCGATCTACTGCTTCACCAGCGTGTTGATGTTGACATGTGGCCACATGATCAGCTGGCTAGGATCGTCGAAGCGTGGCAGAAATTCCAGGTTGGTCTGCTGCGAATACTGTAGCTGAAGGAACGGTTGGCCTCCGCCTGGCGCCTCGACGGTTTCGATCCAGAAAGTGCAGGTGAAGGCCGTGGCATTGGCATGTTTCACCACGAAGGGAATATTTGTGATGCCGCCCTGCTCCTGTGAGGAGACCTGCAGTGTGGTCGTCTGAAGAATTTTCTGGCCTTCGATAGCACTTTGCAGGTTTTTGTTGGGATTCGATGGCGTAAATCCTTGGAGCGGTACCAGGTATGGGTCCGTGTAGCCAAGCGGCGCGCCCTGGCCAGTAACGGGAAGCGCATCAATATCGGGGATGGTAGGCGCTCCCTTGGTGGTGCTGAAGCTACCCAACGCCAGCACCGAGTCGCCATGTGGAATACTCGACATGCGGGCGATCGTCCCTGCTGCCTCATCTGTGCCTGGCTCTGGAAAAAGCCACATGCCGTTTTCCACGTGCAGCGGTTGATTCGTCTGAGCATCCGTGGTTCTTAGCTCGTACTGGACGCCCGCGATAAACATCGTCTCGGTGCCACCGCGATTGGGCACCAGCTCACCCAATGCAGCAAAGGTGATCGTTTCGAAGTAGGGCCGGATCAGCAAGTTAAATCCATTGTCACCGTCCGGCACGGCGATCAGATTCCAGCCCTGGTTGCCCATCCATGAACCAACCAGGTCGGACAGCGGACCGAGAGAGCTTATCGCGGTTTCGCTGTCCAGTCGTCGAAACTGTGGCAATTCTACCGGCACCGATCCCGTCAGTTGTTCCGTAATCAGCTTGTTGGTCATGATCGAAGACCTTTCTTCTACATGCGGACTCAAACAGCATGGTCCGTCGCGAGTTAGACACTCATTGAGCGGACGTTGTATGAATAGTTGGCAAAGCGCATGGTCGCCTACGACGAGTATGGCTGCCGTCTGCACAAACGGTACAGGAGCTCTACAAGCGTTTCCCGATCTAAGCTCTCGATCGATCCCGCAGCGGCTGTTGGCCTGTACGCCCGGTGCTCGTGATGGTTGATAACGTTATGGAAAATGACACTTATTTCAACGCGACGATGCGTGTGTTTAGCAAGGGGGATGTTAGGGATTCGATGCCGGATACAATTTACTGCGCGCCCTCGGCTGCATCTGCTGACTAGGCATTGGGATACAAGTTAGCTGTTTATCTGGGGGGAAGCTGCTGATAGTGGTCATCATAGAACGAAGCATCATAGATGTCAATGAGCGAGATCGGGACGTGTCGGAGCAAGTTTGTGGGCTACAAGACGCAAATACGCCGATCGGGCGGCTCCTGCGCAACGCTGAGATGCTGCTTCACGGGTGCGAGCCGATCAGGCCGCTCGTGCACAACGCTGA
>JAFAYS010000147.1 GCA_019240175.1 Chloroflexota bacterium
TGGTTGTGATCGAGCCGCTGCCGGGAATGCTGGACGACAAGTAGCATCACAACGATCATGTTTGGTGTGACGGGACGGCTGTGTAGCTCGTCCCGTTTTTATATCTCCGCTACAAAGCAGCCACTGCTTTTGGGCACCCGGAACACACCCTCGCGCTCGATGATCTCCTGCACGCGCTTCTCGAAGAGCGGCATCAGTCGGGCACGATGGCTACCGTCGGCGGGCCGCTCCGCGATCATGTCGATCACGCCTGAGGCGTAGTAGGCCAGCGCCGGCTCTGGCGTCGGGAAAAGAAACGCGTCGTGGTAGATCCGCCGCTCGGCATTGGGAAAGACCTCGCGCACCAGATCCAGATGATTCAGGCTGAAACCGCGATCGAAGCGCTCGTCGAGCGGCGTGTAGCCAGCCGTTCGCGCGATCTCTAGATGTACGTCGATCAGTCGCTGGCCACTGTCGGCGGCGTTGGTAGCCAGGATCACGCGACCGCTGGGTTTGAGCACCCGCCGCATCTCGCGCAGCGCCGCCAGCTGATCGGCCACATGGTAGAGCATATGATTGCCCATCACGCGGTCACAGGCGGCGTCACGCAGCGGCAGCGCCTCGGCAAAGGCGCGCATCGACTGAACGGGCAAAGTTTGCTGTTGCGCCTGCTGCTGTACCACGTCAAGCATGCCCTGCGAGGCATCGATCGCGACGATGCGCGGGTTGTACTTGGCCAGCAGCGGATGATATGCGCCGGAGCCGCAGCCGACGTCCAACACTAGCGCGCCGGGCTGCGGATCGATCGTGGGCATGAGCCAGTCCAAGAAGCTGGTTGCCTGCTCGCTGTAGAGCGCGTGCGTCTGGTGCCGGAGGCGCAGCTTGTCGGCGTCGGCGTACTGGTAACGTAGATAGCCTGGATCAGTTGCGCTGTTGCTCATGGTAGCTCACTTGTTGTAGCGGCGCTCAAGCTCGGCCCAGATCTGCTCGGGCTTGACGCCTTGATGGGCCAGCAGCACAAAGGTATGGTAGAGCAGATCGGCGGTCTCGTAGGCTAGCTCGTTGGGATCGCCCTTCATGGCACCGATCACAACCTCGGTCGCCTCTTCGCCCACCTTCTTGCCGATGCGCTCGGGGCCGCCTTTGAGCAGCTTGACGGTGTACGAGCCCTCGGGCTGCTCCTGCTTGCGCCGCTCGATCAGATCCGCTAGCTGGCTCAGCACAGCAATAGCCGGCTGCGTGGTCGTCGTGGGTTCGTCCGCAAGTGTGCGGAAGAAGCAGGAGGGCGATCCCGTGTGACAGGTCGGTCCGGCAGGCTCGGCCAGCACCAGCAGCGCGTCGCCGTCGCAGTCCTGGCGGATCTCGATCAGCCGCAGCACATTGCCGCTGGTCGCGCCTTTCTGCCATAGCTCACTGCGCGAGCGGCTCCAAAATGTTACCAGACCACTTTCCTCCGTCTGCGCCAGCGCTTCCGCGTTCATGTAGCCCAGCATCAGTATTTCGCCACTGCGGGCGTGCTGCACAATCGCGGGAATCAGTCCTTGATCATCGAATTTGAGCATCAGTTTTCCAATCGTTGGGAGGAGCGCGCGGCTCCTCCCTTGATTATGCTTAGTGTTTGAAGTGGCGGCGTCCGGTAAAGACCAGCACCAGGCCCAGCCGGTTGGCCGTGGCGATCACCTCGTCGTCGGCCTGCGAGCCGCCTGGCTGCACAATCGCGGCGACACCGGCGGCGGCGGCAGTTTCCACGCCGTCGGCTTTGGGAAAGAACGCATCCGAGGCCAGCACGCTGTTCTGCGCGCGATCGCCGGCTTTGCTCGCGGCAATCTTCACCGAGTCCACACGCGAAGGCTGCCCCGCGCCCATGCCGACCAGCGTCTCGCCCTGCACCAGCACGATCGCGTTGGACTTGACGAAGGCGCAGGCTTTCCAGGCGAAGCTCAGGGCCGCCAGCTGCTCGGGCGTCGGCTGCCGCTCCGAGACAACGCGCCAGCCGTTGGGATCGTCGTTGGCAACCTCGTCGCGTGCCTGCACCAGCAGCCCGCCGCTGACCTGCCGATATTCCCACACTGTACCACGCTCGGGCTGCATCGCAACCTCAAGCAGGCGGAGGTTGGGCTTGTTGGCGAAGATCGCGCGTGCCTCGTCGTCGAAGGCGGGCGCGACGATCACCTCGTAGAAGTAGCGCTGCATCGCGGCGGCTAGCGTGCCATCTACGGGCCGGTTGATACCGACGATGCCGCCGAACGCCGAGACCGGATCGCCGGAGCGCGCCGCCGCATGGGCCGCGACCAGATCATCCAGCGAGGCCAAGCCGCAGGGATTGCTATGTTTGATGATCGTGACGGTCGGCGCGTCGAAGCTCTGCACGATCTGCAAGGCCGCATCGGCGTCGAGCAGGTTGTTAAACGAGAGCTCTTTGCCCTGCAACGGTGTGGCCGTAGCGATTGTGCCCTGATTTTTGCCGTCCGCGCGATAGAAGGCTGCGGGCTGGTGTGGATTTTCGCCGTAGCGTAGATCGTAGGCTTTGTTCCAGGCCAGCGGCAGCGTCGCCGGAAAATCCTCGGTCGTCAGAAACGCGGCGATCGCGCTGTCGTAGGCGGCGGTGTGGGCAAAGGCTTTGGCGGCCAGCGCCTGGCGCAGCGGGAGGTCGATCGTGTCCTGCTGTAGCGCTTCCAGAATCCGGGGATAATCGTTGGGATCGACCACGACCAGCACGTCCGGAAAGTTTTTCGCCGAGGCGCGAATCATCGTCGGGCCGCCGATGTCGATCTGTTCCAGCGCGTCGGTGAGCTGCACGTCGGGCTTGGCGATGGTCTCGCGGAACGGATACAGGTTGACGACGACCAGGTCGATCGCGCCGATGCCGTGCTGGGCGATCTGCTCCACGTCGTCGGGGCGGCTGCGGCGGTGGAGAATGCCGCCATGGACTGCTGGATGAAGCGTTTTGACGCGGCCTTCCAGGATTTCGGGGAATCCGGTCAGGGCGCTGATCGACTGGGCTTTGACCTGCTCGCGCTCTAGAGCTTTGAGCGTGCCGCCAGTAGAAAAGATCTCGATGCCCAGCGCCGCCAGGCCACGGCTGAACTCGCCCAGCCCGGTTTTATCCGAGACGCTAATAATCGCTCGCATAGTTCGCTCCTTGTTGCCAACAAAAAAGGCTCCGAATAGTCGGAACCCGGCCCAGGCGAACGGCACAACATTGCGCTCGAACTTCCTCGTGGTACTCCACGTATGATCGCCAGTCATTCGAGCGGCTCAGGTGTTGGCCTGATTATACCGCTTTTTGGGACCAGCCGCGCAAAAAAAGATCGGGACGCATCGCCGTTGACGCATCCCGATCCGCTTCTCTCTTGTCTCTTGTCCCACGGGAGAACCTAGAACCAAGAACCAAGAACTTAGAAGAGTTCGGTTTAGGTTCTAGGTTCTGGATTCTAGGTTCTTTATTGGTTCGTCCAGCGATAGTACAGCAGCGACGGCACGAAGGCCAGCACCGCCGCGATGAACAGCGAGAAGAACGAGATCGTGCGGCAGATCCAGAGCATTTGCAGCATCTGCGGATTGGCAGCGTTGGGATAGAAGACGGCCACGGCGATATAGTGCAGCACCGCAAAGCCGATAATCATCGTCCAGCCCGAGAGCTTGAGCCAAACCTCAAGCGGCGGACGGTGGATCAGATCGAGCAGGCCGCCC
>JAFAYS010000160.1 GCA_019240175.1 Chloroflexota bacterium
GTACTACCTGCGCATCACCGGCGACGACGAGCTGCACACTATGTCGCGCCGCTGTTTGTAACGAACATACTCAGATGGGCCAGCCTTTGATCACGGCCCGCCAGCTGGTGGCGACAACAGCCTCCACGGCCTTTCGGACACCGCAGCTGCTTGGCGATATTTTGTTCAAAGAGTTGGACGAAGTGCCGTACTGCCAGAGCTGCCGTCAGGACGTTGCCGTCAAGCGTCAGTCGGAGCAGATGAAGTTCTTGATGGGTATTCTGCTGCTCATGGTGTTGGTAGCCAGCATCCCGATCTATTTCTTCCTCCTGGCATAAGCCGCTTACGATCATTTGTCATTGCTTGAACGCCTCGGCCTTAGTGGCTGCTGGCGTTTTATGTTTAATCGGTCATTAGTGTAAGCGCTGTATAGATCATCGATAATAGTTTTCCACACCGCGTCAATCGCTCGGACATGTAGCCAGCGCCACCTTTTGGCGCATATTCTCCTTTTTATCTCCCGCTCTATCATCGAGTTGGCACTTGTCCTCATGTAGTATGACTGCGTATATGTAAAGCCGCTTGCCTCAGCTGTCGAACGTTCGACAACTTGACCATAAATTCCAGTACACCTACAAAGAATGTATAGCCGATTATGCTACAATGCTGGTAGCCTTGTGTTCGCATGGCTCTAGAAAAGCAAAACATGATTATTGCAATCGCGAATCAAAAAGGCGGCGTTGGCAAAACCACAACGGCGATCAATCTTGGCGGCTATCTGGCGCAGAAGGGCCGACGAGTGCTGCTGGTGGATATGGACCCGCAGGGCAACGCGGCGACCTGTCTGGGGATTGAAAAGCGCGAGCTTGAGCAAACGGTCAGCGAAGTATTGCTGGGCGAAGCATCAGCCGAGGCGGCGATCGTCCAGACGGGTAGGTCGGGTCTCGATCTACTGGCGGCAACGCCCGATCTGGCAGGTACTTCCGTTGCTATGGTGCCGATGATGGCCCGTGAAACGCGGCTGACCAAAGCGCTCGCGTCGGTTGTCGATCGATACGACATCATCTTGATCGATTGTCCACCCTCGCTAGGACTGCTCACGATCAACGGGCTAACCGCCGCAGATCGTGTGCTGATCCCGCTTCAGTGCGAGTTTCTGGCGCTGGAAGGGCTGGCACAGCTGAAAGAAACGATCGATCTGGTCCGCTCACAACTCAATAGCCGGCTCCAGATCGGCGGCGTCGTCATGACGATGTACGATGGACGGGCGAATCTCGCGCGGCAAGTTGTCGAAGAGGTGCGGCGCTATTTTCCGCAGCGCATCTTCAATACGCTGATTCCTAGAAATATCCGCTTGAGCGAAGCGCCGAGCCACGGCGAGCTAATCTCGGAGTACGATCCGCAAAGTCGTGGTGCCAAGGCCTACGCAGCGCTCAGCGAAGAACTATTGCAGCGCGAGGAGAGTGGAGCATGAGGAAACGTGGTCTCGGCACAGGCTTTGGCGGCCTGATCTCGCCGACCTCGACGGAGCAAGCCGCGCTGCAAGAAGTGCCGGTCGGAACGATCATTCCTAACCCAAGTCAGCCGCGCGCTGTGTTTGAGCAAGGCGCGCTCGATGATCTGACGGACTCGATCAAGCAACATGGCATCCTTCAACCGCTGGTGGTTACCCGCTTGCCGAGCGGCGACTACCAGCTCATCGCGGGTGAGCGACGCTTGCGCGCAGCCAGGCAGGCCGGGCTAGAAACAGTGCCGGTTGTGATCAAGGAAGTGTCGGCGCAGCAGCAGCTTGAGCTGGCGCTAATCGAAAACATCCAGCGCGCGGATCTCGATCCGATTGAAGAGGCGCGCGCCTATGCAATGCTGGAAGATCAGTTCAGCCTCAAGCACGGCGAGATCGCGCAGCGCGTGGGCAAAAGCCGCTCAACGATCTCCGAGACGCTCGGTCTGCTCAAGCTGCCGGTCGAGGTCCAGCAGATGGTCTCCGCAGGCCGGCTTACGGTTGGTCACGCAAACGCGCTGGCTGGGCTACGCAATGCCAGGAAGGAGATCGCCGCCGCGCAGCATATTGCCGAGCAAGGCTTGAGCGTGCGCAAAGCCGAGCAGTATGTTGCGCAGTTGAGCGCGGCTGATGGCAGAGAAATTGCTCCCACAAAACGAGAACAAACTCGTACAACATCATCTGCAACACCAGAAGATGAATCGGTCGTCAGAGCATTAGAAGAGCGCTTGGAAGGTATGCGTGTCCAGCTGCTTCGTTCGGAGCGAGGCGGGCGCGTTGTGATCCACTTCGACAACGAAGAAATGCTGAGCAGTCTCTACGATCGGCTCATGTCGCTCTAAAGTTGTGGACGGCAGGAGGGAGTATGATCCAGCGGGTTGCGCTTGTATCGCCTTACGATTTCGCTCAAAATGGCGGCGTAACCGAGCATGTCCAGCATTTGGCGCA
>JAFAYS010001132.1 GCA_019240175.1 Chloroflexota bacterium
CCATACGAGCCGTACCGCCAGTTTTGCACCTACATTCGCGAGAAGCTCGTCAACAGCCGCGCGCACGCCGCCACCTTCCAGCCGGTCTGGGGTGCCGATCCGGTCGCGCCCAGCGGCACGTTCTACCTGAGCCGCGACGAGCTGCTGCATGATCTGCGCGTGATCGATCGCAGCTTGCGCGCGGACGACGGAGCCGCGATCGCCGACGGCATGCTGGCCGATCTCCTGCGTCAGGTCGAGGTTTTTGGCCTGCATCTGCTGACGCTGGATATTCGCCAGCACTCGGAGCGCCACACCAGCGCCCTGGCTGAGATCTTTGCCGCCGCCGGTGTGTGCGCCGACTACGCCGCCCTCGGCGAGAAGCAGAAGGTTGAGCTGCTGAGCAGCCAGCTCCAGATCAATCGTCCGCTCGTGCCGACGCGGCTCGGCTTCAGCGAGGAGACCAACGAAACGATCTTCACTTTTCGGCTGTTGCAAGCGATCCTGGAGCAGCTCAGCCCCGACGCAACACACACCTACATCATCAGCATGACCACCGGCGCGAGCGATCTGCTGGCAGTGCTGCTGCTGGCCAAAGAGGCGGCGCTCTACCAGCTCGGCGCGTACAGCACGCTCGACATCGTGCCGCTCTTCGAGACCCGTGAAGATCTGACCAACGCGCCACAGATCATGCGCGATCTGTTTGCGCTGCCGGCCTATCGCGAACATCTAGAGCTGCGCAACAACCATCAAGAGGTGATGGTCGGCTACTCCGACAGTAACAAGCTGGCGGGCTTCTTGCCAGCCTCATGGGCGCTCTACACGGCGCAGCGCACGCTGATGAGCGTGGCGGATCAGGCCGGCATCTCGCTGGAACTCTTCCACGGACGTGGCGGCGCGATCGGACGGGGCGGCGGCCCAGCCAACGCCGCGATTATCGCCCAGCCCTCGGGAACGGTGCGCGGGCGGCTCAAGCTGACCGAGCAGGGCGAAGTCATCTCGGATCGCTACGGGCATCCGGGCATCGCCGAGCGTCACCTGCAGCAGGTGCTCAACGCCGCGCTGATCGCCAGTGTGCCCGATGGTGCGCCGCAGATTCCGGCGGACTGGGAGGCCACGATCGGCGTGCTGGCGGATCAGGCCTTCGCGGCCTACCGCTCGCTGGTGGAGCATCCAGATTTTCTGCCCTACTTCCACGGCGCAACACCGATCGATGAGCTTAGCGATCTCAAGATTGGCTCGCGGCCAGCGCGGCGCAAGCAAAGCGATCGACTGGAAGATCTGCGGGCTATTCCCTGGGTCTTCGCCTGGATGCAGAGCCGCCACACGCTGCCCGGCTGGTACGGCCTGGGCACGGCGGTCGAGGAGTATCTGGCTGAGAATCGCGAGGAGCGCTTGGCGCTGCTGCAAACAATGTATCGCGAGTGGCCGTTCTGGAAGACCACGCTCGACAATGCGCAGATGGTGCTGGCCAAGGCCGATCTGCATATCGCCGAGCTCTACGCCTCGCTGGTCGAAGATGAGGACGTGCGCAGCCATATGTGGCAGCTGATCGCGGACGAGTACCGCCGCACCGAGCAAGCCGTCTGTGCCGTCGCCGGCATCGCGCATCTGCTGGATCAATCGCCGACCTTGCAAAAATCTATCCGTCGGCGCAACCCGTATGTTGATCCGCTGAGCTATATTCAGGTCGCGCTGCTGCGCCGGTTCCGCGCCGCCCAGCATCACGATCCTGAGCTAGAACAAACGGTGCTACTGACGGTTAACGGCGTCGCGGCGGGACTGCGGAACACTGGATAGAGAACAAAAGAACAAAGGAACAAAGGAACAAAAGAAAGTACCTTTATCCCCCCTCGCCTGTTGCAACGGGAGAGGGGGTGCCTGAAGGGCGGGGTGAGGGCCTGTTCTTCTTACGCACTCAGGCAAGCTGCCGGAGATATTGCGGCGGCACATGATCGACGAGCCAGACGCCGTTGCCGGAGCGATAGAACGTGAAGCCGGCCTGCTCCATCGCGGCGGCGTCGACTACCAGAATCACCGGACGGCCACGCCGCGCCCCGACTTTGGTTGCGGTCTCAAGGTCCGCTGATAGATGCACATGGTGGCGCTGCATCTTGAGCAAGCCATCGGCCTGGATCGCCGGGAGATTGCGCTCGATGGTGCCGTGATACAGCACGGCGGGCGGCGTGGCAGCCTCAAGCTGAAGATCGACCTCGACGCTGTGGCCTTGCTGGGCGCGAATCAGCGTGCCGGTCGGATCGAAGGCAAAGCGCTGCTTGTCGTTGTCGCCCACAACCTCGTCGAGCTCGGCGCGGCTGATCGGGAAGTTGTTGCGGGCGCAGGCGGCCAGTAGCTCATCGACGGGCACCCAGCCGCCAGGGCCAAGCTCCAGGCCCAGCCGTTCGGGCTGGTGGCGAAGATGTTTGCTGAGATATTTGCTGATACGAACGAACTGAGCATCTTTCATTATATACACCTTAAAGAACAGCGGAGCCGATCGCGGGATCGACTCCGCCGCGCGATCAACCAATGATTAGCTCGCCTCGGCCAATGGCCCAATCCCGACGAGTGTCAGCGTATCAAACGGGCGCTGCTGCAGCACAGCGTCTACGTCCGCAGCCGTCAGCGCCAGGAAACGATCGACCGTATCGCTGAGCGGCTCGATCTCCTGACGATACAGCCAATCGTAGCCGACCGACGTCAGGCGGCCCATCGGCGTCTCAGAGTTGAGCACCAGCCCCGAGGCAATCTTGCGCCGCGCCCTGGTGAGCTCCTCCTCAGTAATGCCCTCGGCCTGCACGGTTTGCAGCGTCGAGCGCACGAGATCGATCACCTCGGTTGTACGCTCGGGCGCGCACGAGGCGAAAATATAGAACGCGCCGGCACCGTCTTGCTCGTAGTAGCTGATATCGGCGCTCTGCGCGATGCCGGGATAAACCAGCGCCCAGTAGAGCCGCGAGCCGCGTCCACCGCCGATGATCCAGGCGAGCACATCCGCCGCATAGCGCGAATCGTCCTGCGCCGCCGGGGCGGGAGCGACCGCCGCCAGATAGACGCGATCGCGCTGTGGCTCGGGCTGCATACGCTCCTGCGGGATCGGCTGCGGCGGCGTGAGCGCGCGCGGCGTGTCCATCGGCTGCCACGTGCCACACACCTGCTCGATCTGCGCGATCGCGGCCTGCCAATCGTACTTGCCCGTCAGCGCCACGACCATGTTGTTGGGCGCATAGCGGCGCTCGAAGTATTCCAGCATCCGATCGCGCTCCAACGCGGAGATGCTTTCGGTCGAGCCGAGCACGCTGTTGCCCAGCGGGTGACCGTGATGGTAGGTCATGCGCGCCAGATCATAAACCGCATAGCTCGGGCGGTCCTTGTACATGGCGATCTCTTCCAGGATCACCTTCTTCTCGGTATCGAAGTCGGACTGGCGCAGGCTGGGGCGCAGCATGTCGGCCAGCAGCTCGATCAGCCGCTCCTGGAACTCGGGCAGCACCGCGCCGTAGTAGACCGTGGTCTCGTTGGAGGTGAAGGCATTGTAGTTCGCGCCCATGCCGGCGAACACGCGATCGACCTCCTCGGCAGAGTAGCGCTCGCCGCCTTTGAACATCATATGTTCCAGAAAATGGCTCACGCCCGAAATCTCAGGCGTCTCGTCGCGCGCACCGGTCCGGGTAAAAAACCCGACCGCCACCGACTGCGCCGACTCGTTGTATTCCCCGACGATCGTCAGGCCGTTAGGCAGCGTATGATGATCGTAGCGCATAGATACTCCTCACTGAAGCGCCGGCGGAACATCTGGCAATCCCGCCGGACACATGATCTGAATGATGATCGATCCGCGCTACACCGAGACCGGCGCCGGTCCAAGCGTGATCACGGTAAAGTTCTGCGGCTGATGGCTCGTCAGATAGTCGTTCAACCCATCGAGTGTAATCGACTCGACCGCAGCGCGAATATCGTCGAGTGTGCGCGGACGACCGATCAAGAACATATCGCTGGCCATTGCCCCGGCACGCGCCGAGCTAGACTCGCCCTGCATCACCATCGCCGAAAGCAGGCCCGTGCGGGCGCGCGACAGCTCTTCCTCGGTCACGCCTTCGCTGATCCGCGCCAGCTCGGCGAGCATCACGTCGACGGTCTCCTGGGCGCGCTCCGGCTGCGTTCCGGCGTAGCCAAGGATCAGCGCCAGACCTTTGTGCAGCCGTGGCGACGCGTAGACGGTGTACACCAGGCCGCGTTTGATGCGAACCTCGGTGAAGAGCCGCGAGGCCATGCTGCCCGACAGCACGCCCAGGCCGAGGCGCTCGTGGTAGTAGTGCGGGTCGCCCAGCGGCAGCGACGAGTAGGCGATCGCGATCTGAGTCTGCGCGGTCTCCTGCTGGATATGCTGGTACAGCGGCTCGGCGCGCAGCTGCGGCTGTGGCAGCGCCGGCGGCGTTCCCTGCCAGTCGCCGAATAGCCGCCTGGCGGTCTCCAGCACGCGCTCAGGCTCGATGCCGCCCGCGACCGAGAGCACGCCTCCGGCGGGCAGGTAGCGCGTCGCGTGGTCGGCCTGAAGCGACGCATGATCGATGCGCTGCAGCTCGTCGGGTTCGCCCAGCGACGAGCGGCCAAACGGACCCGGAAAATAGATCTTGCTAAACTCGTTGAACAGCCGCTGCCCCGGATTATCGTTGAGCGACTGGATCGACTGTAGCGTGAGGCCGCGCACGGCGTCCAGCTCACCTGCCGGCAGCTGCGGACGGCGCACAACATCGGCGTAGATCGCCAGCGCGTCATCGAAATCTTCGGCCAGCAGCGAGCCGCTAAACGTGGTGTACTCGGTGCCGACGCCACCGCCGCGCTGAACGCCTAGCTCATCCAGGGCATTCGACAGCGCGCGGGCATCGCGCTCACCAGCGCCGCGAAAAATCATGCCGTTGAGAAGCTGCGCCGCACCGCCCTGTCCCTCGGGATCGGTCGCCGCGCCAGCCTGCACCAGCAGCGTCCAGGCCACTGAGCGCACGTGCGGCATCGTCTCAACGACCACGCTCAGGCCGTTGTCGAGGCGAAATGTATGAATCGACTGAGGCACGACTCCTCCTTTTTTGTCAGCGTATGTGTAGTATGGCGCGATTCAAAACATGCGTCAACGCCTGGCCCTGCGGGCAAACAAAAGAACAAGGAAACAAGGGAACAAGGGGCACTAATAGTTTTGTTAATTTGTTCGTGATTCAGGCCCTCATCCCCCAACCCCTTCTCCCGTTGCGACAGGAGAAGGGGAGCAGTGGTACTTCTCTGTGCTCTGTGCTCGTCTAGGTTCTAGGTTCTAGGTTCTAGGTTCTCCCGTTTCCCGCACCACACCGCGCTCGGCCAGCTGCCGCATCAGCTGAGCAAACGTGATGCCCTGCTGCTCCGCGATCGTTGCGGCGTGCGAGCGCGCGGCTGGCTGTCCGGGCCGGATCAGATACGTCCGCGCGTCGCCGGAGTCTACGCCCGCCGTCCAGCTCACGATCGTCGCGCCGTCGCCCTGGTTGAGCGTCGCCAGATCGTCGGCTAGCGCGTGCAGATGCGTGACGTAGACGGTGCGCGCTCCCAGCAGTCGCAGCGCGCGCAGCACATCTGCGGCGATACTTTGGGCCTCGCGCTCGCCCGTGCTGGTCAGCGGCTCGTTGAAAAGCAGCACGCTCGCCGGTGTGGCCTGCGCGAACATCTCGCGCATCCGCCGCGCCTCGTCGTCGAGCCGCCCACCGCCTGGCTCCACACCCTCGATCGGCGGAAAATGCGTCAGAATCGCGTCGGCGGGCAACATCCGCGCCTGCTGCGCCGCCACAAATACGCCGGCCTGAAACAAGACCTGATTCTGGCCGATCGCCCGCAGATACGTCGTCTTGCCGCCGCGATTCGGCCCGGTGAGAAAGACGATCCGTCCCAGCTCAAAGTCGATCGGATTCAGCACCGGCGGCTCGGACGCGCCGTTCTGTCGATCGGTGGGCGCGGATGCCAGCTGGATCGCCAGGCCGGGATTATACGCGCCGGCCAGCAGATGCTCGCGATCGGTGGGCGTTGGTAGGCAGGTGGGCAAGCCCTGCGCCGTGCGACGTTGGGCAAAACGAATCGCGCCGAGCATAAACGCCAGCTCTGGCTCAAGCGCCGCCAGCGGTCGCGCCTGCAAACGCCCGTAGCGCTCAAGCGCCGCCGCCACCGGCTGGACAACCTCGTTCAAAATCTGTTGGAGATCGTGAGCCAGCGGATCGGTCTCCGGAGAGCGCTCGGCAATCTGGCGCAGGATCGTCATGCCGGGCCGGGCGGCAGGCGTGGATCGGCTGAGCAGGCGCTGGACCAGTGTGCGCGGACCGGCGAACGGCTCATCGTTGATCGAGACCAGCGTCGCCGCCACAGGTCGCAGAGCGCGATCCAGGTTCAAACCGATCGTCACGCTGGCCGCGCGATCCAACTGCTCGCGCAGGCTCGGCAATTCGGCGGCAAGCGCTCCAAACTCTTCGCCGGCGCGCACCGCCGCCACGTAATCGCGCAAACCACGCAGCCCCGCCGAGCGCAGATCCGGCTCGGAGCCCAGCGCGGCAGCCAGCGCCTCGATACAGGCTACATAGTGCTCAAGATCCGACACGCGCGGCGGCACCAGCAGCAGCGGCGACTCCTGGCCCCAGCCCGCGCTGCGCGGCTGCGCCAGATCCGCCAGACTTGGCAGCAGCGCCGCCAATGCATCGCGCAAACGCTCGTCCGCCGCCAGCTCAGCCACAATCGCCTGACGGTAGGCGATCACCTCGGCATCGGCAACCAGCGCCAGCAGCACGGCGCGCACCTGCGAGCTGTGACGACCGTCCCAATCCAGCTCGCGGATCAGCACGTCGAGGCCGAGATCAAGCGACTGCTGCGCGCTAATGCCCGCGCTGCCGGGGCTGCGATCGTGTCCCGCAGGCCACAACAAACTCGGCACCGAATCGCGATGATGTGGCTGGCTCATAGTCTCACTTTGCGGCTGCGCAACTTCGGGCAATTAAAAATAAAACCGTCATGCTGCGAGAAAACGCGAAGGGCGTAGCGCGCTACGCCCTCCACCCACTTACAGCATCGCGAAGGCTTAGACCGCCGCCTTGAAGAGCGCATCGATCACACGCATCTGGGCGACGCCGTCCTCCGCCGGGAAGCGCAGCGGACGATTTTCCAGCACCGCGCGGCCAAACTCCTCGACCATCAGCTGGTACTGATTGACCGGCTCGGTGAAGATGCGCGAAACCTCGCCCTGTTGCTCGATCTGGATCTCGCCTTCCTCGTCGGGAGCGAGCCGGAAGCCGTGACGCACATAGATTCGCCCGCTGCTGCCGATCAGCTCGTAGCGCGTCTCGCCCGCCGCTCGGATGCTCACGTCGATCTCGGCGACCACGCCATTCTCGAAGCGCATCGCGCCGATGAACAATTCGTCCACGCCCGACGACCCGTTGATCGCGATCGCCGCGACCGCGCTGGGCTCTTGGCCAGTAACCAGCCGCGCCAGGCTCACGCCGTAGCAGCCGACATCCATCAGCGCGCCGCCGCCCAGCTCTTTGCTCAGGCGAATATTGTTGTCACTCGTCAGGTTGAACGAAAACGTGCTGCGAACCACGCGCAGCTCGCCGATCGTGCCGCCGTGGATCAGATCCAGCACATCTTTAACGATCGGATGGTGGCGATACATGAACGCTTCGGAAAGCTTAACGCCCGCGCGATCCGCCGCCTGGGCCATCTCCTCGGCCTCCTGCGCGTTCAGCGCCAGCGGCTTTTCGCACAAAATATGCTTGCCGGCCTCAGCCGCCGCGATCGTCCAGCGGTGATGCTCGCTGTTGGGCAGTGGAATATACACCGCATCAATGTTGGGACTATTGATCAGCGCGGTGTAGTCGTCCAGAACTTCGGGGATGTTAGTTTCCTGCGCCATTTCCTCGGCTCGTGAGCGGTCGCGCGCGGCGATCGCGACCACTTCGCCATTGCTCGACGCATGAATCGCCGGGATCACTGCTTTGCGCGCGATATTGGCCGCACCGAGAATTCCCCATCGTAACATGGTCATAGAAAGCGACTCCTTAATGCTGCCCCGTTGGTTCCTGGCTTAGCGAATGACGATCACATGTACTTCTTTTGGGCCATGCACGCCCAGCGTCAGGCTGAGCTCAATGTCGGCGGTGCGCGATGGCCCGCTGATGATCGCGAGATTCGAATGATCGCTGAACAGTTCGTCGCCGTGCTCCGCTTTGAGCAGCGCGAAGGCATCCGGCAGCGTTTGCACGATTCGATCCGCCGGAATCACTGCGATATGCATCGGCGGCAGCAGCGAGGTCAGCCGCCCGCGTCCGTTGTCGGAGATCACCAGCATACTGCCGCTCTCAGCCACGGCAGCATGAGCGCCGGTAATGCCGACCGCGATCGGCTCAAGCGCGTCAAGCCGCGCCGTGCGATCCGCAGCGCCGAGCACCTGCGGATCGATACAGTCGATGCCCATGCTGCCCAGCAGCGAATCCAGGCCGGGAATCGGCAGATCATCAGAATCCCAGGCCATCACCCGCTGCGCGCCCACCGATTCCAGCA
>JAFAYS010000364.1 GCA_019240175.1 Chloroflexota bacterium
CGTTTGCTCAGCTCGGAGCGCAGCCGCCGCATCCTGCTCGATCGCGTCCAATGATTCAGTCGAAGCGATCAGCGTCCAGGTCGTGCCAGGCTCGAGATCGATCGCCAGCGTGCCGAGCTGGTAGCGCTGCTCGATCGCATCCAGGCCACGCTCAGCCTCGACGCGCCGGAAAAGCGGACTGCTCCATGCGCCGATGGGATTCAGCGGCACAAACGGCTGCGCCAGCAGCGACCACGCATGCGCTTCCGATAGACCTTCGCGGCAGATCGACCAGCCGCCGTCGATCTGCGCGACCTGCCAGCTTGAGCCGTCGTCGCTGCTCATGCCGTGATGATCGCGATCGTTGATGCCGAGCGTGAGCTTGAGCCGCACCGGCGCGGCAGCATCCAGCAGCGTGTACTGAATATAAGTTGTGTTGCGTCCATGCGCCAGCCAAAGGCGTTTCTGAAGCCGTCCGCCGGGCAGCGCGAACGTCCAGATCGGCAGCGTGCCGTCGAGCGCGAAGGATTCGAGCGCTGGCTTTGCGGGATCGTAGCGCCAATCCTGCGGCGTGCGCGTGCCGTCGGCCCACTCGTCGGTGCTGAGCGGCCACTCCTGGCCATCAGCAACAACCCGCTCGTCGAGATGCTGAAGCAGCAGCGTGCGCTCGACCGGCGGCCTGGTCGCGGCGACAAGATAACCGTGATAGGCGCGCGTATTTGCTCCGGCTACAGTGCCCATCGCGTACCCGCCGATGCCGTTGGTCACCAGCCACTCGCGGCTGATCGTCGCATCCCGGTTCCGGCATAGTCCAGGTGCGAGGGTTAACATAGGGTGCATGTCGCCTTTACCTCCTGAGCGCCATTGTTACAATCCGAAGCAGGCACTCCCTGCCGCTGTGTGCCCTGCTGCACTGAGGAGTACAACGTGAGCGATGTCGTCGGTATTCTAATTCAAATCTTTCTCTTGATTGGTCTCGGGCTGCTGGTGCGCTGGCGCAACATTCTGCCGCGCGATCAGGCCGTCACCATCTTCAATCAAGCGGTGATCAACCTCACGCTGCCGGCGACGGTCTTTCTGGGATTGATGAACATCCAAGAGTTTTCGTGGCAGCTGATCAAAATTCCGATCATCGCCGTACTGGTGATTATCGGATCGGGCGCGATTGCGGCGTTTATTGCTCAGCGGCTACGCCTGCGGCGCGCGACGGCGGGCGCGGTGGTGATCACCAGCATGTGCGGCTCGACCGGCTTCTTCGGCACGCCGATCTTTGGCGCGCTGGCCCGCAGCAATCCGCAGGAGTACGGCCAGACCGTGGGCATGGCCGCGCTGTACAGCGAGATCGGCTCGCTGATCCCGCTGCTGACGATCGTGGCGATCGTGGCGGCATACTACGGCGAGAGGCAGCAGATCACGCCCAAGCAAGTGGCGATCGGATTGTTTCGCTTCCTGCCGTTCATCGCGCTGGTGCTGGGCTTTATCTTCTGGCCGGAAACCCACGGCGGCAATTTTCCCACCGCCATTCGCGGCACGCTCGGCTTTTTGAGCCAGGCCACGGTCATGCTGACGATGCTGACGCTGGGCATGACGATCACGATCCGCGACTTTTCGCAGTATTTGCGCTCGGTGCTGTCGGTGAATCTGGTTAAGCTGGTCTGCGCGCCGCTGATGGCGGTCGGGCTATGCTTCCTCTTTGGCCTCGATCCGCAGGCGCGCTTCGTCGTGATCTTCGAGTCGGCGCTGCCCGCGATCGTGATCGCGATTGCCTACGCCAACCAGTACAAGCTGGACGTAGAGCTCGCCAGTACCGCCGTTTTCACCACGTTTGTTTTCTCGCTGATAACACTGCCGATCTTCGCGTATATCGCCGCCTGAGCAGATTCGCCGGCAGAGATTTTTTTGTCTTACATCGGAGGTTGGTCTTGGAACAGGGTCTCGCAGCGCTGCTCCGTGCCTGGGAAAGCTTCTTTATCATCATCGGGCCTTTGGCGGCAGTGCTGATTAGTATGCAATTCGTGGTTATTGTTTTGAGCGCTGATGCGAACATGCGCGGCAACAGTGCGATCCGCGCCTTCGGGACGCTCACCGCGATCCATTGCTACGTGGTGTTCGGAGTGGCAGCTTGTCTAAGCGCGCCCTGGCCGGCGCTGGCAGCGCTCAGAATCGCGCTGGGAGTGTGCGGAGCAGTTGGTCTGCTCTACACAGCGATGATCGTGCGTGACGCGCGACGTCAAACTGACTATCAGCCTGTACGCGAAGATTGGCTGCGGCATGGCGTGTTGCCGCTGGTGGCGTATGCCGCGCTCCTGGCAGCC
>JAFAYS010000472.1 GCA_019240175.1 Chloroflexota bacterium
CCCGATTATCAATCGCTGGTTGCGCGCGACGACCTCGACGTGGTCAGCGTGTGTGTGCCAAACTATCTGCACGCGCCGATCACGATCGCGGCGCTGGAAAGTGGCAAGCATGTGCTGTGCGAAAAGCCGCTGGCTCGATCCAGCGACGAGGCCGAGGCGATGGTGCAGGCTGCGATCAAGGCCAACCGCGTGCTGGAAGTGGCTTTCAACCATCGTGAGCGCGGCGATGTGCAGGTGCTCAAGCGCTACATCGACACCGGCAAGCTGGGCCGCATCTACCACGCCAAAGCCAGCTGGATGCGACGGCGCGGTATTCCGGGAATCGGCAGCTGGTTTACCAGCAAAGAAATGGCCGGCGGCGGTCCGCTGATTGATCTGGGCGTGCATGTGCTGGATCTCGCGCTTTTTCTGCTGGGCGAGCCCCATGTGGTCAGCGTGAGCGCCGCAACCTACGCCGAGATCGGCCCCCAGGGACGCGGCGGCGCGGCGGGCAGCGATAAAATGGTCGTCGGCAGCGCCTACGAGGTCGAAGATCTGGCGACGGCGTTTGTGCGCTTAGGTCAGGGCACGACGCTGCTGCTTGAGGCGAGCTGGGCCACGCATGGCAGCGCCGGCGACGACTTCGGTGTCACGCTCTATGGCAGCGAGGGCGGTGCGGAGATTCGCGTCAAAAACTACAACTGGGAAGACACACTGCGCATCTACACCGATGTCGCGGACGCGCCCGCCGAGGTTCATCCGCGCGTGACCAGAGGCGAGGGCCATCTGGCAACTGTGCGTCAGTTCGTCGATATTATTCGCAGCGGCGACTGGTCCACACATATCGGCAGCCAGGGCTTGACGCGCACACGGATCATCGATGCGTGCTATACCTCGGCGCTCCAGGGCCGCGAGGTTGTGCTCACCAGCGACGTGGCCAGCGTCGATGTGGAGCCCTCGCAGCGCTAAAAACTGACGACATTCGCCACAAAAAGCCGCCGCGTCCCGGGACCTGGGATGCGGCGGAATTGTTTACAGCAAAGAGCAGATTAATCTGGTAGGGGCGTGCTGCCCACGCCCAGGTCGTATCGCAATACGTCCCTATGAGATCAACTCCTCAGGATGCAGCGCCGCCAGACGATCGGCGTGCTCGGCCCTTCCCGTCGTCCGCAACCGAATAATCAAGGTAGCTTATCGGCTATCATAGCTTACGCTGCCACTCGGCGGCTGCCATGCCAGCGCATAGCACGCGCTCAGCTTGCGTTGGCGACGAGATTGATGATACAGTGGAGTGTATGACCCGACTGATTGTGCTCAACAAGCCTTATCTGGTCCTGTGTCAATTCAGTGACTCAGAGGGGCGACCCACGCTTGCCGACTACGTTTCCGTGCCGGCGGTCTATCCTGCCGGTCGCCTCGACCATGACAGCGAGGGCCTCGTGCTATTGACCGATAGCGGTCGGCTCCAAGAGCGCATCAGCGATCCACGGCATAAACTGCCGAAAACCTACTGGGTGCAGGTCGAAGGCGAGCCGTCGCCTGGCGCGCTGCAACAGCTTGAGCAAGGCGTCGATCTGAAAGATGGTCGCACGCGTCCAGCGACCGCCAAGCTGATCGAGCCGCCCGACGTGTGGCCACGCACGCCGCCGATTCGCGAGCGTCGCAACATTCCCACGGCATGGCTGAGCCTGACGATCACCGAAGGCCGCAATCGTCAGGTGCGCCGGATGACGGCGGCGGTGGGGTATCCGACCTTGCGTCTCATTCGCGCCGCAGTCGGGCCGTGGTCCCTCGGCATGTTGCAGCCCGGTGAGTGGCGTGACGAGCCGCCGCGCGTGTGAGCACGCCGAACAAAGGAACAAACGAACAAGAGAACAAAGCTAACCACCCCGCGCGTGAGCACGCCGACTACGATCATCCGAATCTGGCGCTGCGTTGACCACGAGCAGCGGTCACCAGCGCCAGTATTTTCATTGCCGTAGAGTAGCGTAGTAGATGGCGGCAGCTAGACCTGAGGCTGGGCGGTGATCAGATTGCTGCTGCTGGTGTTGGCGAAATGTTTGACGATCTGCTTGGTGAACTTCGCAACATCGCGCGAGGTTCGGCTCGTCAGCAGGTTGCCGTCCAGCACATAGGTATCGTCGGCCCAGGCCGCGCCCGCGTTCACCACATCGTCTTTGACGCCCGGCCAGGCAGTCAGCGTGCGCCCACCGACCACGCCCGCCGAGGCCAGCACGAGAGCGCCGTGGCCCACCACCGCGATCGGCTTGCCCGTGCGATCGAAGGAGCGCACAAACTCTAGCGCACGCACATTCTGGCGCAAACGCTCGGCGCTGATCGGGCCGCCGGGAATGAACAGCGCGCCAAACGAGGCCGGGTGAATCTCGTCGAGCGTGCCGTCGACCGGGATGCGATCGCCGCGTTTCAGACCGTACATCGCCTGAAGCTTGCCCCTGTGGAGCGATAGAATAAACAGCTCAGCGCCGGCATCGCGCAGCTTTTTCACCACGGCGTCCAGCTGCGACTGCTCCACGCCATCCTCGGCCAGCACCGCAACCC
>JAFAYS010000625.1 GCA_019240175.1 Chloroflexota bacterium
CCGGCGTCGCGACCAACGGCTACTTGCTGAACAACATCTTGCCGAACCAGCAGTATCTCGATCCGGTGATCGCCTTGCAGCTAACGACCGCCAACGACCGCGATTATGTCACGACGCGCGTCTCGTACAAGCTGAATCTCAAAGGCCCGAGCTTCAACGTGCAGAGCGCCTGCTCGACCTCGCTGGTGGCGGTGCATCTGGCCTGCCAGAGCTTGCTCAACTACCAGTGCGATATGGCGCTGGCCGGCGGTGTTTCGCTGCATTTTCCCGAGCGCGCAGGCTATCTCTACCAGCAGGGCGGCGCAACCTCGCCCGACGGCCACTGTCGGGCCTTCGATGCTAACGCGCAAGGCTTCGTCAACGGCCACGGCGCGGGCATCGTCGTGCTCAAGCGACTTGAGGACGCGCTGGCCGACGGCGATACGATCTATGCAGTGGTCCGTGGCTCGGCGGTCAACAACGACGGCTCGCTCAAAGTCAGCTACATGGCCCCCAGCGTGGACGGTCAGGCGCAGGTCATCGCGATGGCGCAGGCGATCGCCGATGTTCATCCTGAGGAGATCAGCTACATCGAGGCGCACGGCACGGGGACCAAGATGGGCGATCCGATCGAGATCGCCGCGCTGACGCAGGCTTTCCGCACCAAAACCCAGAAGAAACAGTTCTGCGCGATCGGCTCGGTCAAGCCCAACATCGGCCACCTCGACACCGCCGCCGGCGTTGCGGGCTTGATCAAGGCCACGCTGGCGCTCAAACACCAGCAGATCCCGCCCAGCCTGAACTACAGCGCGCCCAACCCACAGATCGATTTCGAGAACAGCCCGTTTTTTGTCAACACCGCGCTGAGCGAGTGGATCACCGACGGGCCGCGTATCGCCGGGGTGAGCTCGTTTGGCATGGGTGGCACCAACGCGCATGTGATTCTCGAAGAAGCGCCCGCGCTTGAGCCGACCGACGAAGGCCGGCCCTGGCAGCTGCTGGTGCTGTCGGCCAAAACCAGCACCGCGTTGGAAGCCGCGACCACGCGATTGACGACGCATCTCAAGCAGAATCCCGATCTAAATCTGGCGGACGTAGCCTACACGCTGCAAAAAGGTCGCCGCGCGTTCAGCCATCGTCGGGCGCTGGTGTGCACCGATCTCGACGACGCCGTCAACGCGCTGGAAACCTGGGACGCGCAGCGCGTGCTGACCGGCGTGCATGAGCAGGGCGAGCGTCCGGTGATCTTTATGTTCAGCGGCCAGGGCGCGCAATATGTCAACATGGCGCGCGAGCTCTACGAGGACGAGCCGGTCTTCCGCGACACGGTCGATCGCTGCGCCGAGGTGCTGCGCCCGCACCTGAGCCTGGATCTGCGCGACGTGCTGTATCCCGAGTCTGACGTCGAGACGGCCACACAGCGCCTGACGCAAACGCAGATCACGCAGCCCGCACTGTTTGTGATCGAGTACGCCCTGGCCCAGTTGTTTATGTCGTGGGGCGTGACGCCAAGCGCGATGGTCGGTCACTCGATCGGCGAGTACGTCGCCGCGACACTGGCCGGCGTGTTCTCGCTGGAAGATGCGCTGCTGCTGGTGGCGGCGCGTGGGCGGCTGATGCAAACGCTGCCCGCAGGATCGATGCTGGCTGTGCCGCTGCCGGAGCAAGATGTGCTGCCGCTGCTCGGTGCAGATCTATCGCTGGCGGCGGTTAACGGGCCGTCGCTGTGTGTGGTCTCCGGGCCAACACCGGCGATCGAGCAGCTCGAAGCGCAGCTCAGCGCCGAGGGCTTGAACTGCCGCCGCCTGCACACCTCGCACGCCTTCCACTCGGCCATGATGGAGCCGATCCTCGACGCTTTTACCGCGCAGGTCCGGCGCATCCGCTTGCAGCCGCCGCAGATTCCGTATCTGTCGAATGTGAGCGGCACCTGGATCACAGCGGCGCAGGCCACCGATCCGCGCTACTGGACCACACACTTGCGCCAGGCGGTGCGCTTCTCGGCGGCGCTCGACGAGCTGCTGAGCGAGCCAAACAATGTGCTGCTGGAAGTTGGTCCCGGCCAGACGCTGAGCACATTGGCGCGGCAGCATCCGACCAAGGCGCCCAGCCAGATCATCCTGGCCTCGGTGAGCCATCCCAACGACAAGCTCAGCGACGCCGCGTTTGCGCTGTCGACAGTCGGTAAGCTGTGGCTAGCCGGCGTCGAGATCGATTGGAGCGCCTTCTACACTGACGAGCAGCGACGCCGCGTCGCGCTGCCGAGTTATCCCTTCGAGCGCCAGCGCTACTGGGTCGAGCCAGCCGCAGCCATGCCCGCGCTGCCCGCGCCCAGCGCCGCGACTACCGGCAAAAAAGCCGATCTCGCCGACTGGTTCTACCTGCCGTTCTGGAAGCCGGCGCTCCTGCCCAGCGCCACGATCGAGCAGCCGACGCGCTGGCTGATCCTGAGCGATGTTACCGGCCTGGGCGTGCAGATCGGCCAGCGGCTGGAAGAGGCCGGCCACGCGGTCGTCACGGTGACCACAGGCAGCCTCTTCACCAAGCTGCGCGAGCGCCACTACGCGATCGATCCACGCAGCCGCGAAGACTACGACGCGCTTTTTGCCGAGCTGCGCGCGCAGGACCTCGCGCCGTCCGCGATTCTGCATCTGTGGAACGTCAGCAGCTACGACGAAACCTTCACGCAGCAGGATCGCATCGCCCGCGCGCTGGATGTCGGCTTCTACAGCCTGCTGGCGCTCGCGCAGTCGCTGGGAGGGCAAGACCTCGCCCAGCCGGTGCAGATCACGGTAGTCTCGAACAACGCGCAGCCGGTGAGCGGCGCTGCCGCGCTTGAGCCTGAGAAAGCGACCGCGCTAGGCCTGTGCAACGTGATTCCGCAGGAATACCCGCACATCGCCTGCCGCAGCGTGGATCTCACATTGCCGCAGTCCGGTAGCTGGCAAGAGCAGCGACTGATCGAGCAGCTGATCGCCGAGTGCAGCACGCCCGGCGACGACTCGGTGGTTGCCTACCGCGACAACCGGCGCTGGGTGCGTGATGTCGAGCCGGTGCGTTTGGAGCAGCCGACCAATCGGCGCGGACTGCGCCAAAATGGCGTGTATCTGATCACCGGCGGTCTGGGTGGAATCGGGCTTGAGCTGGCGCAATACCTGGCGCAGACCGTCCAGGCGCGACTGGTGCTGACCAGTCGCTCGGGACTGCCGCCGCGCGAGGAGTGGCAGCGCTGGATCTCCACGCAAGCTGCCGACGATCGCACCAGCCGCCAGATTCGCCAGGTGCAATCGTTCGAGGAGCTGGGCGCGCAGGTGCTGGTGCTCCGAGCCGATGTAGCCGATCTTGACCAGATGCAGGCGGCGATCGATCAGGCGCATGAGCAGTTCGGCGCGCTACATGGCGTGATCCATGCCGCCGGCCTGGTCGGACGCGAGTTCTTCCGCCCGATCCAGGAGACCACGATCGAAGCCAGCGAGCAGCAGTTCCGGGCCAAAATCGACGGCACGCTGGTGCTGGCCGAGGCGTTGCAAGGCCGTCCGCTCGACTTTTGTATGCTGCTCTCGTCGCTCTCGACGGTGCTGGGCGGTTTGGGTCTCGGCGCTTACGCGTCGGCCAACCTGTTCATGGACGCGCTGGCGCACAAGCTCAGCCAGAGCAGCCCGGTGCCCTGGATCGCCGTCGACTGGGACGCCTGGCAGATCACGGTTGATCAAGAGCGCCAGCCAGGCTACGACGACTCCGCCTCTGAGCAGGCGATCGCGCTGGCCGAGGGCATGGATGCCTTCGAGCGCATCGTGGCTCAGCCGGAGATGCCGCAGGTGATCGTCGCGACCAGCGATCTGCGCGCCAGGATCGACCAGTGGATCAAGCTTGAGGCGACGCGCGACGACACGCCCGCCGCCGAAACCAGCAACCTGCCGCTCTACCCGCGCCCGACGCTGCAAAACGCCTATGTCCCGCCGCGCACCGAGACCGAGCAGACGATCGCCAGGATCTGGCAGGAATCACTGCGGATCGAGCAGGTCGGCATCTACGACAACTTCTTCGATCTGGGCGGCAACTCGCTGAGCGGGATTCAGATCATCAACCAGCTACGCAAAACGTTCGACGTGCAGATCCCAACCGTCAGCCTGTACGAGGGCCCGACGGTCAGCGCGCTGGCCCAGCTGATCAATCCTGCGCCCGACGACAAGCCGCAGTACGAGGGCAGCCGCAGCCGTGGCGAGCGCCGCCGCGAAAAGCGTCGCGAACGGCGCTAAAGCCATGAGAGCAGACTGGTAGAGGAGGCCGCGCCCTCGGGTGTATCGCAATACTCCTCTACCAGACAATCAACACGCCCATGGCTATAACACAGCGCATATCAGATAAAACAGGTGGAGTTTTGGCATGAGTGATCAAACCACAGGGATTGAAATAGCGATTATCGGCATGACAGGCCGTTTTCCGGGCGCGCCATCGCTTGAAGACTACTGGCAGAATTTGCGCGATGGCGTCGAGTCGGTGCGGTTTTTGGATGATGCCGAGCTATTGGCGCGCGGCGTCGATCCCGCGCTGCTGCGCGATCCTGACTATGTCAAAGCTTCAGCCCAGATCGACGATATTGAGTCCTTCGACGCGGCCTTCTTCGGTCTCAGCCACCGCGAGGCCGAGATCACCGATCCCCAGCAGCGAATCTTTCTTGAGTGCGCCTGGAGCGCGCTGGAGCACGCCGGCTACAATCCCGAAACCTACGATGGCGGGATCGGCGTGTTTGGCGGCGCAACGCTCAACACCTATCTGCTGCTCAATCTGGCCTCCAACCAGCGGCTGATCGATAGCCTCGATCCGGTCGCGATCGATATCGGCAACGCGGGCGACTACCTGACCACGCGGATCTCGTATAAGCTCAACCTCAAAGGGCCGAGCCACACGATCCAGAGCGCCTGCTCGACCTCGTTGGTCGCGATTCATGTCGCCTGTCAAAGCCTGCTCAACGACGAATGTGATCTCGCGCTGGCCGGCGGCGTGTCGATCAATGTGCAGCAGCGCAACGGCTACCGCTTCATGGAAGGCGGCATCGCCTCGCCCGACGGCCACTGCCGGCCATTCGACGCCAGCGCGCAGGGCACGATCTTTGGTAGCGGCGTCGGCGTGGTCGTGCTCAAGCGTCTGGAAGACGCGCTGGCCGATGGCGATACGATTCATGCGGTGATCAAAGGCAGCGCGATCAACAACGACGGCTCGCTTAAAGTTGGCTATACCGCGCCCAGCGTGGACGGCCAGGCGCAGGTTGTCACCGAAGCGCTGGGCTACGCCGATGTCGATCCGGCCACGATCAGCTACATCGAGGCGCATGGCACCGGCACCGCGCTCGGCGATCCGATCGAGATCCAGGCGCTGACCAAAGCCTTTCGCGCCAGCACCGACGCCAGCGGCTTTTGTGCGGTCGGCTCGGTCAAAAGCAACATCGGGCATCTGGGCGCTGCCGCCGGTGTCGCCAGCTTGATCAAGGCCACGCTAGCCCTCAAGCATCGCCAGCTGCCGCCGAGCCTGAACTTCGAGCGGCCCAGCCCCGACATCGACTTTGCCAGCAGCCCGTTTTATGTCAATGCCAAGCTCAAAGATTGGACCTGGCGCAATGGCGCGCGCCGAGCCGGCGTGAGCTCGTTTGGTGTGGGCGGCACCAACGCGCATGTAATTCTGGAAGAAGCGCCGACGCCAGAGCCCACCGATCCGGCGCGGCCCTGGCAGCTGCTGACACTCTCAGCCAAGAGCAGCGCCGCGCTCGATACCATGACCGCCGCGCTAGCCGAGCAGCTCAAGCGCAATCCTGATCTCAATCTGGCGGACGTGGCCTACACGCTGCATATCGGGCGGCAGCACTTCAATCATCGTCGCGTGGTGGTCTGCCGTGACCGCGAAGATGCGATCGATGCGCTGGACGTGCTCGACATTCAGCGCGTATCAAGCGCCGCCCAGCAGATGGTCGATCGGCCGGTGACGTTTTTGTTCACCGGCCAGGGCGCGCAGTACGTCAACATGGGCCGTGAGCTGTACGAGACCGAGGCAATCTTCCGCGAAAGCATCGATCGCTGCTGTGAGCTATTGGAGCCGCATCTGGGCTTGGATCTGCGCGACTTTCTGTATCCGACGAATGAGGCGCAGGCCGCAGCCACCGAGCAGCTCGACCAGACGCAGATCACACAGCCAGCGCTGTTTGTGATCGAGTACGCGCTGGCGCAGCTCTGGCAAGCCTGGGGCGTGACGCCAAGCGCCATGATCGGCCACTCGATCGGCGAGTACGTGGCGGCGACGCTGGCGGGCGTGTTCGCGCTGGAAGATGCGCTGCTGCTAGTGGCGGCGCGGGGCCGGCTGATGCAAACGTTGCCACAGGGCGCCATGCTGGCCGTGCCGCTGCCCGCCGTCGAGGTCCAGCCGCTGCTGGGCTTGGACCTGTCGCTGGCGGCGATCAACGGGCCATCGCAGTGCGTGGTCTCCGGGCCAACAACTGCGATCGGGCAGCTTGAGGCGCAGCTAGCCGCGCAGGGCTTAAATTGCCGCCGCCTGCACACATCGCACGCCTTCCACTCGGCCATGATGGACCCGATTCTGGACGCGTTTGCCGCGCAGTTCGAGCGCGTGCGCTTGCAGCCGCCGCAGATCCCGTTTGTTTCCAACGTCACCGGCGATTGGATCAGCGCCGAGGACGCCACGAATCCGCGCTACTGGGCGCGACATCTGCGCCAGACCGTGCGCTTCGAGGAAGGCACCCGCGCGCTGCTCAAAGAGGTCGACACCGCGTTTTTGGAGATCGGGCCGGGCCACACGCTGAGCCGTCTGATCAAGCGCCATCCCAACGCCACGCCGGATCGCGTCGCCGTGTCGTCGCTGCGGCAGGCCCAGGAGCAGCAGTCGGATCTGGCGTTTGCCCAGATGGCGCTAGGCAAGCTCTGGCTGGCCGGCGTCACGATCGATTGGGCGGGCGTGCATAGCGACGAGCGTCGCCGCCGCGTGCCGCTGCCAACCTATCCGTTTGAGCGGCGGCGCTACTGGATAGAGCCGCAGAAGCAGGCCGACGTGATCCAGGCGCAGCCAGCCGCCACCGGCAAGCAGGCCGATCTCGCCGACTGGTTCTACCTGCCTTCCTGGCAGCGCTCACTGCCGTCACAGGCCGCGCCCACCGACGATCTGCGCCCATGGCTGATCTTCCTTGACGACAGCATGATCGGTGCGGGTCTGGCGCGGCGGCTGCGTCAGAGCGGACGCGAGGTGATCACGGTGCAGCGCGGCGAAAGCTTCGGCAAGGAGAGCGGCGGCTATACCCTCAATCCCGCGCAGCCCGACGACTACGGGCGGCTGCTCGACGCGCTACGATCGCAGGACAAGCAGCCGGGCCAGATCGTCCATCTGTGGAGCTTAGCCAGCCAGGCCGCGCCAATCGACGACGAGCGCTTTGAGCAGGCCCAGCACCAGGGCTTTGGTAGCTTGCTGGCACTGGCCCGCGCGATCGGCGGCACAGATGCCGAGAACGTACGCATCACGGCGCTCGCCAGCCAGATGCACGATGTTACCGGTGCCGAGGCGATCGATCCCGCCAAGGCCACGTTGCTGGCAGCCTGCACCGTGATCCCGCAAGAGTATCCACAGATCAGCTGTCGCAGCATCGACGTGGCGATCCCCACGCCGGGTATTCAAACCGGCAAGCTGCTGGATCAACTCGCCGCCGAGCTTGGATCGGCCAGCAATGATCGCGTGGTTGCGTATCGCGGCAATCAGCGCTGGGTACAAACCTTCGAGCAGGTACGGCTGGACGAGCAGCCCGAAGCGCAGCCGCTGCGACCACGCGGCGTGTATCTGATCACCGGCGGGCTGCACGGCGTGGGACTGGCGCTGGCGGATGAGCTGGCACGACAAGCGCAGGCGCGGCTAGTGCTGGTGGACGAGCTGGCGCTGCCGGCCAGAGCGCAGTGGAGCCAGTGGCTGGCCACACATCCGGATCACGATGCCACCAGCCGTGCGATTGGGAGCGTGCAGGCGCTGGAACAGCACGGCGCGGAGGTGCTGGCGCTCAAAGCCGATGTCGCGGATCTTCAGCAGCTGCGCGACGTGATCCGGCAAAGCATCGAGCGCTTCGACACGCTGCATGGTGTGATCCATGCCGCCAGCGCGCCCGGCGATCGCTTCTTCCAGCCGCTCGGCGAACTTGACCACGCTGCGTGCGCCGCCCATTTCCAGCCCAAGGTTGCCGGTCTGCTGGCGCTGCGTGAGGCTCTAGCAGATCAAGATCTCGATTTTTGCGCCCTGGACTCGTCGCTGGCAACCGTGCTGGGCGGTCTAGGCTACGCGGCCTATGCGGCGGCGAATCTTTTCATGAACGCTTTTGCCCACCAGCAGAGCAGCCTCAGCCGCGCCTTCTGGGTCAGCGTAAACTGGGATGCCTGGCAGCTCGACGACCAGCGCTCCCAGATCACCGCTGTCAGCAGCGATCTGGCACAGATGGCGCTGACGCCGGAGGAAGGCGGCGCGGCCTTCCGGCGCATCCTGGCACTACGGCCCGGCGATCAGATCATCGTCTCCACCGGCGACCTCCTGACGCGCATCGAGCAACAGCGCTCACGCGTGGCGGCACTGCGTGAGCACGCGCAGCCGGCAGCTGAGGGCAGCACGGCGCAGCTACATCCACGGCCCAAGCTGCAAAATCCGTATGTCGCGCCGGGCAGCGAGCTAGAGCGCGCGATCGCCGAGGTGTGGCAGCAGTCGCTGGGCTTCGAGCAGATCGGCGTGCATGACAACTTCTTCGATCTCGGCGGCGACTCGTTTATCGCGGTGCATGTGATCGCGCAGATGAAAAAGGCTTTACAGCGCGATATTCCGGTCGCCAGTTTGTACGCCGGGCTGACGATCCGATCGCTGGCGGATATCTTGGCCGCCGACGAGGCCCAGCCGATCGAGCAGACGATCGCGCAGGTCGAGGCCCGCGAAGAAAAGGCCAGCCGGCGCAAACAGATGCAGCAGATGCAGCGCTCCAAGAAGCGCCTGGTGTAAAATTTTCTCGCTCGTACATCGCGTGGACGGTGATTTCGTAACGATCGCCGTCCACGCGGCGTTTAACGACGTAGACTGGCTTCCGCAGCGGCAATTTTCGCGATTTTGACGCGTTGACATCGCTGGGCAATGCTGCTAGGATCGCCTTACCCACGTTGCCAGGAAGTGTCCACTTAGGCGCTCGCTTGCGACCGTGCACTGCATCAATCTCGCCGCTACCTCCACCAGCAGAGCACGCGCACCCTAACTAAACACAATGATCAGGCGACTCCGCTCAGGATCGCCACAAACAGATTCTCGCCCGGCAGCGTGATCCTCACGGTGAACGGTTTTACGAAGGAGGTTCGGATGTCGTCCCGATTGATCCAGCGATTCCGGTCGTCGCTCCTGGTTCTTGCCGCGCTGCTCTCATCCCTGGTCGGCGTTGTCGCTGCGGCACCTTTGGCTCGTTCGCCGAGAGCCGATCACGCGATTATGTTTGCCGCCGATGGCCTGCGGCAGGATCTAGTCGCCGATTATGTCGGTAGCGGGCTGCTGCCGGCCTTTGGCGATCTGCTCAACAAGGGCGCATATGCCAGCGGTGGCGGCACGCTGACCCAGGCACCGCCGAATACCGGCGCAGGCTGGTACACGCTGGCCACGGGTGCCTGGCCCGGCGTGCATGGCTCGACCAACAACACCTTCCATATCAACGGCCAGCCCTTCGCCAGCCGTACCGCCGCTTTCGATCCCGGCGTGCTGCAAGCCGAGTCGATCGCGCAGGCGGCTGAGCGCGGCGGCAAGCGCGTGGCGCAGATCGAGTGGGCCGGCGGACGCAATGCCACGATCAACGGCCCGACCGTCGATTTTCGCGGCACCTTCTCTGGCCGTGGCGTCGCCACCAACTATATTAGCCCGCAAGACGATCCACAGTTCACGGCCTCGTTCGGGCTGCAGTTCGATCATCCGGCGGGCTTCGCCGGCAATCCGCCGTTCGCCCAGGCCGCGCCGACGGATGCGACCGGCTGGACCAATGTGCCGATCTCGTACAGCCCGGCCAAAGAAATGCGGCTACGTGTGCTGGACGCCGGCACCGACAAATACGGACTGAACGCCTACATCTTCGACTCGACCAACGATGGCCAGGTCAACTACGATCGCGTTTTGCTGGCGCGCGACAAGAACGGTGCCGCTGCGGTCGCAACGCTGGCGCGCGGACAGTGGGCCGATATCAAGGTCACGCTGATCGGCGGGGCGCTGGCGGGCAAAACGGCGGGCATGCTGGTCAAGGTTGAGGAGCTGACGCCGGATCTGTCGCGGGTGCGGCTCTTCCACACCTCGGTCGCGCGCGCCAACGCCAGCTGGCCCGGCTGGTCGGGAGAACCCGGCTTTACCGGCGATTTTGAGGAGTTTGTCGCTCAGCGCTTCCCGGTCTCGACCGCCGCCGACTTCGCGATCCTCGAAGCGGGCATCGTCAGCGAGGAAACGTACGTCGAGCAGGGCCTGTACTGGGAAACCGGCAACCATCCGCTGATCCGCTACATCATTCAGCGCTACCAGCCGGATCTGGTGCTGGGCGGCTATCCCGTCACGGATGAGTTTCAGCATCAGTTCCTGGGCTTGATCACGCGCACCCTGCCGAACGGCGCGCCCAACCCGGCCTACGACGATGTGCAGGTCAACGGCACGCCCGATGGTCGTGTCGCGCAGCGGGCAGGTTTTATCCGCCGCGCGTACCAGGGCGCGGATGCCACGCTGGCGCTGATTCAATCGCTGATGCCGCGCAAAACGCCGACCTTTGTCAACTCGGATCATGGCTTTGCGCCACAGTTCCTGGCGATCGATGCCAGCAAGGTGCTGGTCGATCTCGGCCTCTTGTCGCGGCCTCAGACCTCGAACTGTCGCCCAGGCACCGGCGAAACGATCGGCAAGGCCAAGGCCTGCTGGGCCGGCGGCGCGGTGCAGATCTATCTCAACCTGGCCGGTCGCGATCCGGCTGGCGGCGGCTTCCAGCAGATCGCGGCGGCAGACGAGGCCGCAGTCGTGGCGCAGATCAAGGCGGCCTTTGAGGCGCTGAGCGATCCCAACGACTGGACCGGCGACGGCCAGCCCGAGCAGTGGAAGCTGATCGATCGTGTGTACACCAAGGCGCAGACGCGCTACATTCCGAACGGCCCCGGCAGTACCACCGACATGGCCTATCCAACCCGCACCGGCGATCTGGTCGCCTTTGCGTTCCCGCCGTACCAGTACGACGCCGCAACGCCCGGCACGCTGGTTGCGCGCTCGGCCTTCTTCGGCCAGCATGGCTACGTGCCCGACGTTCAGAATTTTGACGCCAACGTCAATATGCGTGCAACGTTCCTGGCCGGCGGCGACGAGATCGCCAAAGGTCGCGTCGGCGGCATTCGCTCGATCGATGTAGCGCCGACCGTCGCGTATCTGCTGGGCGTGCCGCTGCCGCAGCACTCACAAGGCCGCGTGCTGCTGGAAGTGCTCAAAGGCAACTCCGTCAAGCCGCTGGCGGTCGTCGGCCTGAACGATTTCCACGGCCAGCTTGATCCGACCACGATTCGGCTGGATAACCTGAACGTTTCGGTCGGCGGCGCGGCCTACCTCGCGACGCTCTTCGACGAAGAAGACGCCGCCTTCCCACGCCGCACGTTGCTGCTGGCCGCCGGCGACAATGTCGGCGCGTCGCCGTCCAACTCCGGGCTGCTGGAAGACATGCCGGCGATCGACGTCGAGAATGCCTGGGGCCTCGACGCCACCTCGTACGGCAACCACGAGTTCGATTACGGCATCGAGCGGCTGCTGCGGCAACAAGCGCGCGCGAACTTCCCGTTCCTGGCCGTCAATATTGTCGAGACCGCGACCGGCAAAGCGCCGTCCTGGGTGCGCACATCGCGCGTCTTTACCGTCAACGACATTAAGATCGGCGTGATCGGCGCGGCGCTGGAATCGACGCCGGAGCTGGTGGCGCGCGGTGCAGTCGAGGGCCTGACCTTCCTGCCCGCCGCGCAGCGCATCCAGGCGGAGTCGGAGCGGCTGCGCAAAGAAGGCGTGCGCGTGCAGATCGTCGTGATCCATGAGGGCACCGCCAACGGCCAGAATCCGGTCGGCAATCAGCCGGGCGTGCCCTGGGACGGCCCGATCATTGGTATCGCCCAGGCGTTGCAGAGCACCACGGTCGACGCGATCATCGCCGGGCATACGCACCGCATCTCGAATCTCCAGGTCGGCAATATCCTGGTGACCGAGGGCATCAACGCCGGCGCGACCTACTCGGTGCTGCAGCTGATGGTGCAGGGCAACGATGTCGAGTGGGTCGGCGGCTCGACGCGCATTGCCAAGATTCTCGGCGTAGCGCCACGCGCCGATGTCAAGGCGATCGTAGACGCTGCCAACGCGCAGACGGCGGTACTGCGTAATCGTGTGATCGGCAGGCAGGCCAACGACGTGCTGCGCGATCCGACGCGGCTGCACGAGTCCGAGATGGGCAATCTGGTTGCCGACGCCATGCGGGATAAGTATCCCGGCGTCGACGCAGCGCTGACCAACTCAGGCGGCCTGCGCGCGGATCTGGTCTGCTCGCCGCCAAGCGCCAGCGAAGCGGCCTGCGAGATCACCTGGGGCGAGATGTTTGCCGTGCTGCCCTTCGGCAATCGCACCGTGATCGAGACCGTGACCGGCGAACAGTTGACGAATGCGCTACTCAACGGCGTTTCGCCGTTCTGCAACTCGCTGATCGCGACCGGTCGCTTCCCGCAGGTGTCGGGCCTGAAGATTCAATTCCACTGCAACGGCACCACGCCCGTGATCGACGGCGTATGGAAAGCGCCGAATGGTCCCGGCGGCACGCTCACGCCGATCGGTCCGACCGATACGGTGCGCATCGTCACCAACGACTTCATGTACACCGGCGGCGACGGCTACACCGCGCTGACCGGCGGCACGAACGTGCTGCAGCCTGGCGACGCGCTGCTTGATGTCGCGGTCGATTACGTGGCCGCACACTCACCGATCGATCCGCAGGTCGAGGGCCGCATCGTCGGTCCGTAGCGCCACGTTCGATTATGTCGGCCATGTATTCCTGGGATCAACTGTGATCCCAGGAATGCTCTTTTTCGCCGCATTGCACGCGCGCGACAGATCAGCTACACTCTGCACACCAGGCGCAGTTTTCCGTGTGCCGAGCCGGGCTGCGCAGCCGCCAACAAGAAGTTTCTCAGCGGAGGGCGCGCCATGAACGCTTCAGATGCCGAGCTGATGGAACAGGCCAGAGCCGTGCTCGCCGCCAACTGGATCGGCGCGTCAACCAAGCCGTCGCCGCGCCTGTACCCGCACCAGTGGTCGTGGGACTCGGCGTTTATCGCGATCGGCTATGCGCACTACGACCAGCCGCGCGCCGAGCAGGAGCTGCGCTCGCTCTTCGCGGCGCAGTGGTCCAACGGCCTGCTGCCGCATATCGTCTTTAACCCGGCGGCCAGCGCGTATTTTCCAGGACCGGAAGCCTGGCAAACCAGTGTCAGCAACCACGCGTCGCAGCAGCCACGCACCACCGGCATCGTCCAGCCGCCGGTTCACGCGACCGCCGCGCTGCATATGTTTCGCTACGCCCCCGATCAAGAGCGCGCCCGCGCCTTTTTGATCGATCTCTTTCCCCACCTGCGCGACTGGCACGCCTATCTCTACCGTGAGCGCGATCCGCACAAGGAAGGGCTGGTCTATATCGAGCATCCCTGGGAATCCGGCCAGGACAACTCGCCGCTGTGGGACGCCGCTCTAGAGCGCATCACGATCGCCGACGAGCAGCTGCCGCCCTACCAGCGCGTCGATACCACGATCGTCGACGCGAACGACCGGCCAACCAAGACCGAGTACGATCGTTACATGTTCCTGGTGCAGCAGTTGATCGACCGCGGCTACGACGACTCACGGATTCGCGCGGATTATCCGTTCCTGATCCAGGATGTGCTGTTTAACACGCTGCTGTGTCAGGCCAACCGCGATCTGGCCGAGATCGCGCGGATTGTCGGCGAGCCAGCCGAGAGCTTCGAGCGCTGGGCCGAGCAGACCGCCGGCGCGATCAACGCCAAGCTGTGGGACGAGCAGCACGGCACCTATATCAACTTCGATCTGGTAGCCAACGCGCCGATCGATGTGCATGTTGCGGCAGGCTTCACGCCGCTCTTCGCCGGCATCCCGGATCAAGATCGCGCCGAGCGACTCTACAGCTATCTCAACTCGCCCGCGTTCTGCCCGTTGGGCGGCGCGATCTACCCCGTGGCCTGCTATGATCGTCAGGCACCGGGCTACTCACCAAGCCGCTACTGGCGCGGGCCGGTCTGGATCAATGTAGACTGGCTGATCTACCACGGGCTGCGGCGCTACGGCTTCAGCGAATATGCCGGCTGGATGCGCCAGCGGATCGTCGAGCTGGTGCGGCTGCACGGCTTTTTCGAGCACTTCAGCCCCGAGACCGGCGAAGGCCACGGTACCGGCGATTTTTCCTGGACTGCCGCGCTGCTGCTGGATCTGTTGTATCGCCCTGACAATTAAGCGGCCTCCTGGATTTATTAATTTAATCTCAACCTATGTTGGAGGATCATCGATGCGGATCGCTATCATCGGCGCGGGTACGATGGCACGGGTTCATGCCGCTGCTTTGAGCCGGATCGCGGGCGTGACGGTGGTGGCGATCGCCGCCGGTGAAATTCCGCTGGCCACCGTCGAGATCGCGCGGCAGCTTGGCGCGGATCTGCACGCTTCGGCGGCAGACGTGCTGGCGCGGTCCGATGTAGACGCGGTGATCGTGGCGACGCCGACCGATACGCATCACACGCTGGTGATCGAGGCGGCGCGCGCGGGCAAGCAGATCATCTGCGAAAAGCCGCTGGCGCGCACGCTTGAGCAAGGCGAGGCGATGCTGGCGGCGGTTGCCGAGGCCGGCGTCAAATTCGGCGTTGGGCACGTCGTGCGCTACTTCCCCGAGTACGCCGCCGCCCAGACGATGATCGCGCGTGGTGAGCTTGGCACACCCGGCGTCGCGCGACTGACACGCGGCGCGGGCTTTCCCCAAGTTGCCGACAACTGGTACGCCGATCTCCAGCGCAGCGGCGGCGTGGTGCTCGACATGATGATCCACGATTTCGATTGGGCGCGCTGGGCGTTCGGGCCGGTCGAGCGGCTGCACGCGCAGGGATTGACCTTCAGCGGTCGCGCGGGCAAAGACGCGGCGATGGCGATTCTGCGCTTTCGCAGCGGCGCGCTGGCCTACATCGAGGGCAGCTGGTCGTATCCCAGCGGTTTTCGCACGACGCTTGAGGTTTCGGGCAGCGCCGGGCTGATCCGCGCCGACAACCAGAAAAATTCACCGCTCAGCTTTGAGCTGGCTCCACAGGCCGGCGCTGCGGGCGTGGCAGTGCCGAGCGGCGGACTGGTCGAAGATCCGTACCTGCTTCAGCTGCGCGAGCTGATCGGCTGGCTGCGTGGCGGGCCGTCGCCGCGTGTGACCGGCGAGGACGCATTGGAGGCGCTGCGGCTGGGACTGGCCGCGCTGCAAAGTATCCGCACCGGACAACCTGTCACCTTTGCCGCCTGAAGGAGAAGCGCCATGCCCAGCGATCGTTTGCGAGTCGGGATCATCAGCTTTGCCCATGTCCACGCGCCAGCCTACGCCGTTGCACTGCATCAGATTCCCGGCGCGGTGCTCGGCGGCATCTGGGACGACGTGCCGGAGCGCGGGCAACAAGCTGCTACCCAGTACGAGACAACCTTTTTCGCCGATCGCGAGCTGCTGCTGGCCTCGGTCGATACGGTGATTGTCGCCTCCGAGAATCGCGGCCACCGCGAGCATGTGCTGGCCGCCGCCGCCGCTGGCGTGCCGGTGCTCTGCGAAAAGCCGCTGGCAACCACGCTGGCCGACGCACAGGCGATGATCCAGGCTTGTGAGGCGGCGGGCGTCGCGCTGGGCACGGCCTTTCCAGTGCGCTACAGCGCGGCGGTGCAAAGCCTGCGCACAGCGGTGCAGAGCGGCTTGCTCGGCGAAACGCTGATGATCCGCGCCACTAATCGCGGCACCTATCCGGGCGGCTGGTTCGGCGATCCCGAGCTGGCTGGCGGCGGCGCGCTGATGGATCATACAGTGCATGTCGCGGATCTGCTGCGCTGGATCTGGCAGCGCGAGTTTACGCAGGTGTATGCCGAGGCCGCCACGCGCCACCACGAGATCGCGGTCGACGACTGTGGCCTGCTGCTGATCACGCTGGACGGTGGCTTGATCGCCAGCCTCGATCCGAGTTGGTCACGTCCGGTCAACGCCTTTCCAACCTGGGGCGACGTCACCATGGAAGTGACCGGCACCGGCGGCGCGGCGAATCTGGATGTTTTCGCCCAAAATGTCGAGTTCTTCGGCAACGCGCGCGGTCGCACTGAGTGGCGTGGCTGGGGCGATAATCTGGATCGGCTGCTGCTTGAAGATTGGCTCGGTGCGATTCGTGAAAACGCGCCGCCGCCGATCTCCGGCTGGGATGGCCTACGCGCCGCCGAGCTGGCGCTAGCCGCGTATCGCTCAGCGGCAACACATCTGCCGGTCGCGCTGCCGCTGAGCTAAACAGTAGCTCCATAGACCACACTCTGCTGTCTGGTTTCGATCGCTTGTTGGCCTGGAACAGATCCGCTCATGCTGCTTCGGTAACGACCACGTAACCGCTTAAACGCACCCTCAGGTGAATCATGCTGTGTTCATGATCACGTAATTTCTCACAAGAAAGGATGGATTGGCTGCTCACGTCCTGCACTCGTACGCAGGACACGCGGCGTTATGACCGCCGCTTAACTTGCTTCGCTCGCTCGGTTCGTTTTCACGACTACGGAAGGAAGGAATGGTAATGAAGTACGCTCATCTGTTGATCGTCCTGATGCTCGGCCTGCTCTTGGGACTGGGCACTACCGCCAACGCTTCACGCACCGACGCTCCCGCCGCAATCGGCCCACTCGCCGCGACTACCCGCGCCTTCACGTATCAGGGACGTCTGACCAACGGCGGCGTTCCCGCCAACGGCGCGCACGACTTCACCTTCATCCTCTACGACGCCAGCGTCGGCGGCTCGCAGGCCGGCCCGATTGTGACCCGCAATGATGTGCCGGTTACCAACGGCATATTCAGCGTCACGCTGGACTTCGGCGATATCTTCAACGGCACGCAGTATTATCTGGATATCAGCGTGCGACCCGGCGCGAGCAGCGGCAGCTACACACCGCTCACGCCACGCCAGCCGCTGACCGCCGCGCCCTACACCTCCGGCCTGGTGCTGCCGCTCGACGCGCAGACCAATACCAGCGGCTCGGCTTTCGTGATCGACAACAACGGCAGCGGACAGGCGGCGGAGTTCCGCAGCAACAGCACCTTCGCC
>JAFAYS010000709.1 GCA_019240175.1 Chloroflexota bacterium
TGCTGTTGGTTGAGGGCAAGTCCGGCGAGGGCGCAAATCTGGCGACCGCGCTGGAGACCGCGCAGATGAATCCAACGATTGTCGCGCCCGAGACCATGCCGACGAGTCTGGCTGAGCTTGGCGGCTACGACGCGATTGCGCTGGTCAACGTGGCGGCTGGTCGATTGCCTGCCTCCGCGATGAAGCTGCTGCCCTCGTATGTTCGCGATCTGGGCCGTGGTCTGGTGATGGTCGGCGGCGATCGCGCCTACGGCATGGGCGGCTACAACAAAACGCCGGTCGAAGAAGCGCTGCCGGTCAATATGGAGGTCAAGGACAAGCAGCGGCGGCCCGATGTGGCGATTGTGTTTGTGATCGATAAGTCGGGTTCGATGGCGGCCTGTCACTGTAACAGCCCCGATCGCGCTGGCATGCCCGAGGGCGGCGTGGTCAAGGTGGATATTGCCAAAGAGGCCGTGGTTCAGGCCAGCGCGCTGCTTCAAGCCGACGATCAGCTCGGCGTGGTGGCGTTTGACTCCGTGCCGCACTGGGCCGTCGATGTCAGCAAAGTGCCGAGTTTGCAAGAGATCACCGAGGCGATCGCGCCGGTCGCGCCTGACGGCCAGACCAATGTGCGCGGCGGTCTGCTGGCCGCTAAAGAGGCGCTAGAGAAAAGCGAGGCCAAGGTCAAGCATGTGATTCTGCTGACCGACGGCTGGTCGTCGGCGGGGCAGCAGACCGGCATCGCCAACGAGTTGCGCGCCGAAGGGATTACGCTCTCGACGGTGGCGGCGGGCGGCGGCTCCGCGCCCTATCTCGAAGAGCTAGCCGAGGCTGGCGGCGGGCGCTACTATCCCGTGGTCAATATGGAGGACGTGCCGCAGATCTTTGTCGAGGAGACGGTCAAGACGATCGGCTCGTACATGATCGAGCAGCAGTTCGTGCCAGGTCTCGCCGGCGACTCGCCAATTCTACGCGGCCTGACCAATCAGGGCTGGCCCTCGCTGTATGGCTACAATGGTACCGAGATCAAAGATACTGCCCAGCTGATCTTGCAGTCACCCGAAGGCGATCCGGTGCTGGCGCAATGGCAGTACGGCCTGGGTCGATCTGTCGCCTGGACCTCGGATTTCAAAGGCCAGTGGGGCACCGAGCTGGTGCGCTGGCAGCAGTTCGGCACCTTCGCGGCGCAGCTTGTGGCGTGGACCGTGCCGCGCCAGGCTGAGAATGAGCTCAACGCCCAGACGCGCATTGAGGGCACCCAGGCGATCGTGACGGCGGAGGCGAAGGGACAAGATGGCGCTGCGCTGGCTGACGCGCAGGTGACGGCCACGCTGGTCAATCCTGATGGCTCAAGCCAGGCGCTGCCGCTGCGTCAGGTCGGGCCGGGACAGTTCCAGGCGACGATCCCCAATCCGCAGACCGGATCGTATCTGGTGCAGGTGAACGCTCAGAACCAGGGCCAGCCGATCGGCCAGCAGATGGTTGGTCTGGTTGTGCCGTACTCGCCGGAGTATCGCCAGCAGCAGAGCAATGTGGCGCTGCTTGAGCGTATTGCGCAGGAGACCGGCGGCAAGACGCTGGAAACGCCTGCTGCGGCGTTCGAGCATAATCTGGCGGCGGTGCAGCGGGCGCAGGAGATCAGCCTGCCCTTGCTGCTGCTGGCGCTGCTGCTGCTGCCGCTGGATATTGCAGTGCGTCGGCTGAGTTTGCGGTGGCGTGACTTTGCCGAGGTGCGTGCCTGGGCCGGCGCGCAGCTGCCGTCTCGTCGCGCGTCGCCGGTTGCCGCGCAGCCGATGATGGGCGAGCTACACCGAGCCAAAGCGCGGGCTGCTACCCGTGGCGCGCGCCGCAACACCGCCGAGGAGCAGATCGCACCACCGGTTGAAGTCCAGCCGCCGGTCGCTGCCCAACGATCACAGCGTACGGCTCCACGCGTCGAGCGTCCTTCGGCTGAAGAAACGCGTCAGGCTGCCGAAACTCCAACACCGCCGCCACCTGCCGCCGAGGATTCAATCGCACGGCTGCGGGCTGCCAAGGAGCGCGCGCGGCGCAAGTAGGTCGGCGGTTTAGATCAGGCCCTCACCCCTGACCCCCTTGCCCGAACCCCGGTCGGCTTCGACCTCGGTTGCGACAGGCGAGGGGGCATTTGTGTGGAAAATCAAAGGGACGCAGATTATGCGTCCCTGTTCGGCAGCCGTTATTGCAAGTTGACCTATTCCAAACGGACTTTTGCGCCGAAGTTCTTGGCTTCTTTGCTGACAAAGTAGGACTCGCAGGCAGCGTCGAGCAGATCCGGGCTGAAGGTCGGCGGCTCCATGTTGTACTTCGCGATGCTGATCATCTGGTCCAGAATATCGCGCGGCTGGCACATACGCAGCGGTCGCTCAAACGGCTTGTACCATTTTTCCAGCAGATAATCCAGGCCGCGCCCGTCGATATTGACCTTGCGGCCCTTGCAGACCAGCTCCCAGATCTGCCGCCACTGTGCCTCGTCGGGGTCGCGCACCTCGATCTTGAATTTGATACGCCGGAGAAACGCTTCGTCGGCCAGCTGATTCGGGTCGAGGTTGGTCGAGAAGATCAGCAGCTGATCGAAAGGGATCTCGATCTTCTTGCCCGTGACGGTGGTCAGGTAGTCGTAGCGCTTTTCCAGCGGCACGATCCAGCGGTTGAGCAGATCCATCGGGCGGCACTGCTGGCGGCCAAAGTCGTCGATCAGGAAGATGCCGCCGTTGGCTTTCATCTGGAACGGGGCCTCATAGAAGCGGGCGTTCTCGTTGTAGATCAGATCGAGCATGGGCAGCGTGAGCTCACCGCCGACGATCACGACCGGACGCTTGACCTTGGCCCAGCGCTGATCGTACTGCTTATCGGGGTCGAGCGTCATGTCGTCGACTTTTTCATGCACGATGTTGTCGTAGAGCTTGATGATCTGGCCGCCGGCCTCGACCGCATACGGAATATAGATATGATCGCCCATCAGTCGGGTGATGCGCTCTGCGATGCTGGTTTTGCCGTTGCCGGGATAGCCGAAGAGAAAGATCGAGGAGGCCGCGTTAACCGCAGGGCCGATCGAGTTAAGCACTGAGTCGGTGATGATCAGATCGGCGAAGGCCCGGCGAATGCTGCGGCGCGTCACGACCATATTCTTGATCGTCTGAGCTTTGACCGAGTCCAGGTAGGTCTGGAATGGAACCGGCGCGTAGCCGCTGTACTGGGTTTTGAGCATCGCGTCGTTGGCTTGCTGCATGCCGCGATTGGTGAGCATGTACTCGTAGTTGGTTTCGCCGAAGCCGCGCTGCCCGGTGATATCCACAACCTCGCGCTGACGCAGCTCTTGCAGCAGCGGCTCGATCACGCTGTAGTACAGGCCCAGCTCCGTTGCCAGCTCCACACCGCTCGCGCTGCTGCGATTATAGATGATGCGGATAATCATTTCCTGAATGAACGAGCGGCTGAGTCCGGTCTCATCGACGGTTTTGGGCAGCTTGGGAAAGTACGAGTTATCGGTTTTAGGCTGGCCGTCGTCGCTGGGCAGGGCGTGGCCCAACATGCGCGCGCCGTTGAGCGTGCCGTTCTGCTGCGACTCGGCGACGAGCGCATCCAGGTCTTGCTTATGCATGGTTAGATGCCGCAGCGCATCCAGATCGTTTTTGGCGCGCGCTTCTTTGACGCAGTCGTAGAGCGCACGGGCGACAATATACTTCACGCCGTCCACGTACATATGGTGCAAATATTCGCCGGGACGAACATAACAGTCGACGGTGTGATCGGTGCGCGCCAGCAGATCGTCGTAGGAGCGCTGATCCAAAAGATACCGCATGAGCAAAGCCTTTCCGAGCTGGATCGAGATTGGGATGGGCAATGTTCGCAGTATAAAGATCTGGCTACGACACACAATCACACGTTGGTGCTATCTCGCTGCGAGGAGAGGCCCATCGGTAAAGGTTTACTTTGTACTCCCTCATACGCCCCGAGCGTGCGGCGTTTTGCAAGCAGCCTCTCTTGTGTTAACATAGCTTCCTGGTAGTTCTAATCAAAAGATCATGCAAAGCGAGGGAGCTTTTCAGATGAAGCTGCACGAATATCAAGCCCGTGACATTTTGCAAAAGTATGGTCTGCCGGTGACCGGTGGCGGTGTCGCCACGACGGCTGCGGAGGCACGCCAGCTAGCCGAGCAGGTCGGCAAGGTAGTGATCAAAGCGCAGGTCCAGGTCGGTGGGCGCGGCAAGGCTGGCGGCGTGAAGCTAGCTGATACGCCCGAGCAGGCCGAGGAAGTCGCCGGCCAGATCCTGGGTATGGATATCAAGGGCCTGACCGTCGAGAAAGTGCTAGTGGCCGAGGCGATCGAGTATCAGAAAGAGATCTATCTGTCGGCGATCCTGGATCGCGGCACCAAGCGCATCGTGATGATCGCGTCGGCTGAGGGCGGCGTCGAGATCGAGGAGGTCGCCAAGACCAATCCCGACGCGATCAAGAAGCTGGCCGCCGATCCGGCGCTGGGCTTGCAAGAGTTCCAGGCGCGCGAGTTGGCCTTCAGCATCGGCCTGACCGACTCCAAGCAGGCGCGGCAGTTCGCGAATATTGCGATGGGCATCTACAAGATCTTTGTCGAGACCGACGCCTCGCTGGTCGAGATCAACCCGCTGGTGATCAAGAACGACGGCACGCTGCAGGCGCTGGACTCTAAAATTCTGCTCGACGACTCGGCGCTCTTCCGCCACAAGGACTTTGAGTCGCTGCGTGATACCGCCGGCGAGCCCGAGGCCGAGCTAAAAGCCCGCGAGTCGGATCTGACCTTTATCAAGCTCGACGGCAATATCGGCTGCATGGTCAACGGCGCGGGCTTGGCGATGGCGACGATGGACGTGGTTAAGATGTTCGGCGGCGAGCCGGCTAACTTCCTCGACATCGGCGGCGGCGCGAACGCCCAGAAAGTTGCGGCGGCGCTCAACATCATCCTCTCCGATCCCAACGTCAAGGCCGTGCTGATCAACATCTTCGGCGGCATCACGCGTGGCGACGAGGTTGCGAAAGGCATTGTCGCGGCGTTAGAGCAGGTTTCGCGCCAGGTACCGATGGTCGTGCGTCTGGTCGGCACGAACGCCGAAGAGGGCGCGCGCATCCTGGCCGACGCCAAGCTGATCCCGGCGTCGTCGCTGGGCGAGGCGGCGCAGAAAGTCGTCGAGGTTGCGCGAGGGGCCTGAAGAACCTAGAACTAAGAACTTAGAACCTAGAGCTAAGAAGATTCCGGTTCTAGGTTCTAGGTTCTAGGTTCTTGTGCAGTGCTTGCTGAACAGCTCGTAGCGCCGCCTCAAGCTGCTGGCAAGATCGGCGGTCGTGGGTGGTGTCGCGGAGATGCGCCAGGCGTTGCAGCCAGCCGTGCAGCGTTTCCAGAGCGATCCCGTGAGCGTGTGGCAACGCGGCAATACGATCCAGCCAGACAAGATCGCGCTCCATCAGCTGGATCTCGCTCTCGATTGCGGTGTAGCGCGCTACGAGCGCCGGCAGTCGGTCGGTTTTGGCGGGTGGGTAGTAGGTATCCGCGACCAGCTCGCCCGGCTCTTGCTTGAAGACGCTGGCCAGCAGCGCGATCGTTCGCTCGGATGGGACTTGCAGGCCCATCTCGAAGTGGGAGATCGCCACGCGCGAGACGGCAATCCGATCGGCAAGCTCTTGTTGGGTCCAGCCCAGCGCGGCCCGTAAGCGCGCCAGCCGCGCGCCAAGTTGTTCAGGCATATGTGTAGTGTAGCCGATTCCGGTGCTGGATCTGCTAACTCACTTAGCAGCACAGACGATCGTCACCCATTATACTCCTGCAAGGTCGGTTGCTGCCCTGGCGGTGAGAGCATTGGTTGTTGAGCCGAAGGCAGCCTCATTCAGTACAGAGGAGTATGATGAAAAAACGAGCGCTGATTACGGGTATTACCGGACAAGACGGTTCCTATCTGGCAGATTTTCTGCTCGAAGAGGGCTACGAGGTGATCGGCATGATTCGCCGCTCTTCGACGGTCAACTTCGAGCGGATTAAACATATTCAGGACAAGGTCACGCTGGCTCCCGGCGATCTGATGGACGAAGTTTCGCTGATTGGCCTGCTGCGTGAGCACCGACCGACCGAGGTGTATAACCTGGCGGCGCAGAGCTTTGTGCAGACCTCGTTCTCGCAGCCGGTCTTTACCGGCGAGGTGACCGGCCTGGGCGTGACGCGCATTCTCGACGCGATTCGCATCGTCGATCCTGAGATTCGCTTCTACCAGGCCAGCTCGTCGGAGATGTTCGGCAAGGTCGTCGAGGTGCCGCAGCGCGAAACCACGCCGTTCTACCCGCGCTCGCCCTATGGCGTGGCCAAGGTGTACGGCCACTGGATCACGGTCAACTATCGCGAAAGCTACAATCTGTTCGCGTGCTCGGGGATCCTGTTCAATCACGAAAGTCCACGGCGCGGCCTGGAATTCGTTACTCGCAAGATCACGCACGCCGTGGCGCAGATCAAGCTGGGCCTGGCCAATGAGCTGCGGCTCGGCAACCTGGACGCGCAGCGTGACTGGGGCTATGCCAAGGACTATGTCAAAGCCCAGTGGCTGATGCTACAACAGGATCAGCCCGACGACTACGTGATTTCAACCGGTCATACACATCCGGTGTCGCACTTCTGCGAGGTCGCGTTTGGTCACGTTGGCCTGGACTACCGCGACTATGTGGTCCAGGACGAGCGCTTCATGCGTCCCGCCGAGGTCGATCTGCTGGTCGGCGATCCGTCCAAGGCACGCGAGAAGCTCGGTTGGGAGCCTGAAACATCGTTCGAGGAGCTGGTCGTGATGATGGTTGATGCGGATCTTAAGCTGCTCAAGGAGCAGATGCGCTAAATTTTGGCTCGATCCGGCGCGTGTCGTGTGCTGACACACGCTACGCCGCCTGTAAATCAGGGTACTAGGACGAGGAGGTCAATTTGAGCATTCTGGTTGATAAGAATACCCGGCTGGTCGTGCAAGGCATTACCGGCAACGAGGGAACGTTTCACTCGCGGGCGATGCTGGCCTACGGCACGAACATCGTCGGCGGCACCACGCCCGGCAAAGGCGGCCAGATGGCCGTCGACGGCAAAGTTCCGGTCTTCAACACCGTCCGCGAGGCCGTCGAGCAGGCGGGCGCGAACACGTCGGTGATCTATGTGCCGGCGGCGCTCAACACGCCCGACGCGGTGCGCGAGGCGGCGGATGCCGGCATCAAGCTGATCGTCTGCATCACCGAGGGCGTGCCGGCCAACGATATGGTCGCGACCTACGAGTATGTGCACCAGCGCGGCGCGCGGCTGATTGGCCCGAACTGCCCCGGCCTGCTGACTCCCGGCGAGGCCAAGGTCGGCATTATTCCTGGCAGCATTGCCACGCCGGGACCGGTGGGCGTCGTCTCCAAGTCGGGCACGCTGACCTACGAGGCCGTCGACGCGCTGACCAAGCTCGGCCTGGGCCAGAGCACGATCGTCGGCATCGGCGGCGATCCGATCATCGGCACCAACTTCATCGACGTGCTTGAGCTGTTCCAGAACGACGACCAGACCAAGGCGATCGTGCTGATCGGCGAGATCGGCGGCACGGCGGAGCAGGAAGCGGCGGCGTTCATCAAGGAGCGCGTGACCAAGCCGGTGGTCAGCTTCATCGCCGGCCAGACGGCACCGCCAGGCAAGCGCATGGGCCATGCCGGCGCGATCATTTCGGGCGGCGAGGGCACAGCGCAGGAGAAGATCGCGGCGCTGGAAGCCGTCGGCGTGCGCGTCGCCAAGCTGCCGACCGACATCGCGCAGATGGTCAAGGATCTGCTGGGCTAAGACAACGGACATTCGCCACACAAGCCCGTGTTACAATGCAGCGTCTGGAGCATCGCTCCAGGCGCTTTGTATTGGGAAAACGCATGGCACTGATCTTTGTGATGATCGATGGCGTGGGCCTCGCGCCGACCGGGCCGCACAATCCTGTCGCCGGGGGTATGACGCGGCTAACGGGCCTGCTCGACGCGCCGCTGACTGATGCACTGCATATCGAAACCGCGAACCTGCGCGCCGTCCCGATCGATGCGACGCTGGGGCTGCCGGGCCTGCCCCAGAGCGGCTCGGGCCATTCGGCGATCTATGGCGGCTTCAACGCGGCGGCCTTCAACGGGCGGCACCAGCCCAGCTATCCCACGATTGCCATGCGTGAATATTTGTCGCAGCAGAATCTGTTTCAGTCGGCGCTGGATCAGGGTGCGCGTGTCGTGTGGGCCAACGGCTACTTGCCCGGCTACCTCGAAGTCGTCGCGCAGCGGCGCTTGCGCCACACGGCGGGAACCTGGGCCGCGATGCAGGCCGGGCTCGGGCTGCGTGGGCTTGCCGAGCTCCAAAGTGGTGCGGCGCTCGGCTGGGACATCAGCCATGCGCTGCTGCGGACGCGACTCGATAATGACGAGCTACCGCTGATCACGCCTGAGGCGGCGGGCGCACGACTGGCTGCGCTGGCGCAAACCGCCGATCTGGTTGCCTACGAAACTTATCTGCCGGATCTAGCGGCGCACGAGCGCCTTGACATCTCGGTTGAGGCCGCGCTGGCGCTGGTCGATGGGCTGATTGGCGGCATTCTGGATCATCGCAGCGCCGACGATACGCTGATTCTGACCAGCGATCACGGCAATAGCGAAGACCAGACCACGCGCGTGCATACCCGCAATCCAGTTCCGCTGATCGTGAGCGGGCCGGCGGCCAGACATTTTGCTGCCGTGCGCTCGATCGACGAGCTTGCGGCGGCGATGCTGGTCGCGCTCAAGGAGACATAATGGATCAATTGCTGCTGCCTGCCGAGCACCGGTCGATTCTCGCGCCGATCCAGACGTTTCTGGCTGAGCACGGCTGCTCCGCCTGGCTGGTCGGCGGCTATGTGCGCGATCTGCTGCGCGGGCAGCCCAGCGGCGACATCGATATCGCGGTGACCGGCTCGGCGCTAACGCTGGCCCGCGAGCTGGCGGATCGCACCGGCGGCGCGTTTGTGCCGCTCCACGACGAGACCGATACCGCGCGCATCGTGTGGAAATCTGAGCTTGCCGCGCCCACGGTTGTCGATCTGGTGCGGCTGCGCGCCCCCTCGATCGAGGGAGATCTGCGGCTGCGCGACCTGACGATCAATGCGCTGGCACTGCCTTTGGATGCCGTGTTCGACACCGACGATCTGCGCGGCCTGCTGCTCGATCCGACCCGAGGCCAGGACGATCTGCTCAAGCGGCAGATCCGCCCCTGTGGCCCGACCGCGCTCACCGACGATCCGCTGCGTATGTTGCGCACTGCCCGGTTTGCGGCGCAGTTTGGCTTTGCGCTAGCCCTCCAGACCGACGCCGCGCTGCGTGAGCACGCTCACCGCATCGATTCGGTTGCTCAGGAGCGCGTGCGCGACGAGCTGCTCAAGCTGCTGGCGGCGCGTCACGCTGCGCCCTGGCTGGCGTATCTCGACGAGGTTCGGCTGCTGACGCGAATCATTCCTGAGCTGGACGCGGCCCGTGATTGCGCGCAGCCGACGCAGCATTTTTTGCCGGTGCTGGCGCATCTCTTTGAGACGGTGTGTGTCTGGGAATGGCTCTACGCGCAGCTTGTGCCCGAGGGCGAGCAGGATCATAGCTATGGAGCGGCTGAGGGAATCGTGCCCACGGCGTTTGCGGAGCCGGTCTCGGCCCAAACCGAGCCGGGCCTCGCGATGTCGCAACGCTTTGCGCCGCTGATCCGTGGGCGCATGACGCAGGAGGTGACCAACGGGCACCGGCGCTACGCCGTCTTCAAGTTTGCGGCGCTGCTCCATGATGTCGCCAAGCCGCTGACAATGCAGATTCGCGAGGGACGGATCACGTTTTATGGTCACGAAGATGTTGGTGCCGACATTGTGCGGCAGATCGGGCAGCGGCTGCGGCTAGGACGTGATGCCACGAGCTATGCGGAGCGAGTTGTGCGCGAACATATGCGGCCTGGCCAGCTGCACGCGCAAGGCGAGGACCTCACACGACGCGCGATCTATCGCCTGCTGCGCGATACCGGTGCGGCAGCGCCCGATGTGCTGCTCCACTCACTCTGCGATCATCTGGCGGCCAAGGGTCCACGTGCCACGCTGGCCGGCTGGGAGCATCATGTTGCCTGGACAGATGCGATTCTTGGGAACATGCGAACAGAAGAGCCCGCCATACCGAAGGCGCACATAGTCACGGGAGGCGATGTGATTCGCGAGCTAGGGATCGAGCCGGGACCGATCGTGGGGCGAATTCTGGCAGCTATCGACGAAGCGCTGTTTCTGGGTGAAGTGACTACCCGCGAGGAAGCTTTAGCGCTGGCTGCGCAGATTGCACACGCCGACGAGGAACGTCTTGACTGACGACATTACTCGTCGCTAACCATAGCTCGATCATCTGGTAGCAGGAAGAGCAGTAAGGTGCTCAGGCAAAGTAGAAAGAAGATAAGTGCAGACATCAGGGTCTCCTTGGCGCGATAGTGGCGACGTCGTGAAGTGTAACGCAGAAAGTGGACAATCAGATTATTCTCTACTGATAATAACGTGAGAAAAGGGCAAAAGATCCTGCGCGCAGGAACAGGTTTTACCTGAATGCCTAGGGGATAGTGCGGTAGGACCTGGGTACTGCCAACTTTGAAGGTCGCAGCACGGCTGCCGCAAGCAGCGAAATCTGCCGGTATGAAATGGAGCAAACAGATGGAAGCAACCTCACGGATCGATCGAGTGTGCCAGGCATTGCGCGCCGCCGATGTGTCGGCACTGGCGGTGGTGCCAGGCGCAAATCTGCTATACCTGCTGGGCCTGACCATGCACTCATCGGAGCGGCTGGCGATCGCGTTTATTGCGCAGTCGGGTGATGTGCGCATGGTGCTGCCGGCTCTGGAACAGCCGCGCGCCGCTGCCGAGGCTCAGACCGAGATTCAATTTTATCCCTGGCACGACGCCGAGGGCTACGCCCAGGCGCTGGGGCAGTGCCTTGACGATCTACAGCTACCGGGCCAGCTGGGGGTCGAGTACACCACGATGCGGGTGATGGAGCTGCGGGCGATCGAGCAGTTTGGCGAGGTCGAGACCGTTGATGCGACCGAGCTGATCGCTGGGCTGCGCATGACCAAAGATGCCGCCGAGCTGGACGCGATGCGCGCGGCTGTGCGCGCGGTTGAGGCCGGGCTGCGCGCCGCGATCGACGCGATCAAGCCTGGTGCAACTGAGCGCGAGATCGCCGAGGTTTGGGAGCGAACCATGCGCGAGGCCGGCAGCCAGGGGCCATCGTTCACCACGATTGTGGCTAGCGGCCCGAACAGCGCGAATCCGCACTACACCACCGGCGATCGGCGTTTGCAGCCAGGCGATCTGATCGTGCTGGATGGTGGTGCGCAGATCGGCGGCTATGTTTCGGATATCACTCGGACCGTAGCATTAGGCGAGCCCAGCGACGAGGCCCGTAAGATCTACGAGACCGTGCTGGCGGCCAATCGCGCGGGCGTGGCTGCATCTAAGCCCGGCGCGAACGGCGCGCAGATCGACGGTGCGGCGCGTCAGGTGATCGAAGATGCGGGCTATGGCCAGTACTTCATCCATCGCACAGGCCACGGCCTGGGCATGGAGATTCACGAGCCGCCGTATCTTCACGCGACCAGCACCGCGCCGCTGGCGGCTGGAACCACGTTTACCGTCGAGCCGGGCGTGTACGTGGCCGGCATTGGTGGCGTGCGCATCGAGGACGATGTTGTGCTGACCGAGAATGGCGCGGAGTGCCTGACCAACTTCGATCGTGAGCTGATCATCCGCTGATCTGACGCGCACAATGCAAGCGGCAAAAAGCAGCGCCGGCCCAACTAGATGTTGGGCCGGCGCTGTGTTTCTGGATCAGATCCAGTCCGTCTTAGCTAACTGCGAAGCGTGACGGGCAGGTAAGCCTACCCGTCAGCTCTGCTTGAGCTACTGCTGGCCGATCATCGGCATGAAGATGCGGTCGCCGAGGATGCCCTTGACGCGCACAACTTCGGTGCGGCGCTCGGTCGTGTTGTGGTGGTGGAGCAGCAGGACGCCCTGCGAGTCACCCGCCACAAACGCCGCGCGGTTGAAGTCGACCGGGATCGACTCGCCGTCGAGGTCGGCGTAGAAGGGCACGCCCTCAATGCCGCCCGAGATGTCGAAGCCTGGGTCGCCGGCGTCGTAGCTCAGCGTGCCGCTGTCGTCAACCGCACCATCCGCATCGCGGCTGAAGGTGAAGACGCGGTAGTTGAAGCTTGAGTTCTCGTTATCCAGGCCAAGATCCGACGCGTAGACCGGCAGCACCATCACGTTGCTGTTGAAGATCGCGGTGTTGAGCACCGACGGAACAACGTTGATGTAGTCTTCCAGGAGCAGCTGACCCGTGTTGAGGTTGATCAGCACGCTGATGATCACGTCCGTGGCGTCCGTGCCGCCGCTGGCGAGACCCAGGTTCCAGTTGAAGAGCACATAGTCATCTTCGCCGTCTTTGTCGGTGTCGATGTAGATGTCGAACTCGCTCTCGTTCGGGGTCGACCAGTTGCCGTGGGTTGCCACGCCAAACGAGATCGTCGCCGCTTCTACATCGCCGTCCGGAGCGCCCACGCCGTCGGCCAGGACATCGCTGTGAACGCCGACATACTTGAGGTCTGCGTTGTTGACGATGTTTGCGCTGTCGGCATCGTTCGGGCTGCTGTGCTGCAGCTCAAGCGCCGTCACGATCGAGATCGTATCGGTCGGGACGTTGGTGCCAGTGTTGACATCCTGGCCAACCAGATCGATGGTGTCGGAGCCGGTCGCGCCGGTGCCGAAGTCAAGCTGGCCGGTCTGGGCCCGCATCTCTGAGGCCGGGCGCGCGGCGGCGTAGACCGGAACGCGCAGGCTCGGGTTCTCGTTGATCGCGGGCATGCCAGCGATCGAGCCACTGCTCGGAGCCAGGACGACGTAGCCGGCTTCCTCGCTCATCCACTGGCGGGCCAGCTGCTGCACTTCGCTGACGGTAACGTCATGCGTGTGCTTCATCTGGCTGGCGGTGGCGCGCATCGTCACGACGATGTTGGCGAAGCCGTTCGGCTCCAGCTCAACCGTCGAGCGCGACAGGCTGAAGCTCACACCCGGGGTATCAACGATCGAGCGGTACGAGACGTTGTAGGTAACCGAGCTGTTGCTCTTGTTGACGACGCGGATGTTCTTGACGGCGGTGGTCTCACCGACGACTTCCACCGCGCCGAACGAGACGCTGACGACGCCCGCTTCGTTCGCGTTGTAGGCGATGACATCGCCGCCCGCGGCGTCGGTCAGGGTGATGCGACCAGCGCCAATGCGGCCTGGGCCGTAGATCGGCGAGTTGGCGGCGCGAGCTGAGCGCAGGTCCTTGTTGGCGGTGTTCATCGCCAGGGCCTTCAGCTCCTCAACCGTCCAGTCGGGGTGCAGCTGGCGCAGCAGCGCCATCGAGCCAGCCACGTGCGGCGAGGCCATCGAGGTACCGTTGAGCGAGGTGCCCTCGTCGCCGGTGCCGACTGCCGTCGAGAAGATGCTCTGGCCAGGAGCCGAGATGTCCGGCTTCAGGAGCGAGTCGCCACGGCGCGGGCCGCGCGAGCTGAAGGCCGAGAGCGTGTCGTTCAGGTTATTGTCGACCAGCTTGATCGAGTTGTTGTACTCATCCGTCAGCGTCACGTTGACGGTGCCGCTGCTGAGCGCAGTCTTCAGCTCGTCGCCGATCTGCTTCGTCGTGCTCATGCCGGGGATGACCGCGCTGCCGGTGATCAGCAGGTCGAAGTCTTCGCTGTTGTCGGCCAGAATGAAGCCAACGCCACCAGCGGCAACCACAGCCGCGCCACGCGCAACCGAGCCACACTGGCCCTCAGTCCAGTCAAGCAGCACGATCTTGCCGGCGATCAGCGCCTGGTTCGAGGCGTTGAACGCGGTACAGCCGGTGTTCTGACCAGCGCCGATCGGATAGACCAGGTTCGCCGTCACCGGGGACTTGCCGGTCCAGTCGAAGGCAACCGACTGCGACGCCGGCTTGACACCTGCGATCGACGCCGGAGCGTTGACGCGGAAGCCGTCGAAGATGCTGGTGCTGTCAACCGACGAGGCGACGTTGATCGTGCGCGCCGAGACGCCCGGGCTGCCCGAGATGTAGTAGGTGTCGCCCGAGTTGCCCGCCGAGGCCACAACGATCACGCCAGCCGCAGCGGCGTTGTCGCTGGCGATCGCCGACGAGTCGTAGGCCGAGCCGTAGTCCGAGCCGAGCGACATGTTGATCACGTCGAGGCGATCCGAGAAGTCGCCGTCGCCGTTGGGGTCAACCGCCCACTCGATCGCGGCATCGGTAACATCGGTCGAGCCATCGCAGCCGAAGACCTTCAGCGCGTACAGCTCAGCTTCCGGCGCAACGCCTGGGCCGATGCGCAGCGAGTTGAACGGCGTGCTCGTGCCGTAGGCACCGGTGTAGGTGCTGCCGTCAGCATTCACACCGTAGCCAGCCGAGGTGCCGGCGACGTGCGAGCCGTGGCCGTTGCAGTCCTGCGGGTCCGGATCGGGCGCGGGAATTTCAAGCGCCGGATCGTTCGCGTCGTAATCGTCGCCCGCGAAGTCGTAGCCGCCGACAACCTTTGCGCTCGGGAAGATCACATTGTCGGTGATGATCGTCTCGTCGTTGCGCGCATAGTCGGCGTCAAGACCAGTACCGCCAAAGTTGGTGTGGACGTAATCGATACCGGTGTCGATGATACCAATCTTGATACCTTCGCCGGTGGTGTCGAGGCCGCTGCCGTTCCACAGCTCAGGCGCGCCGATCAACGGAACGCTCGAAGCATTGTCGAGATGCTTGGTGTTGAGCTGATGGATCGCCTTGACGCCCGAGAGGCGGCGAATGTTCGCCAGTTGGTTAGCATTGACGCGCACCGCGATACCGTTGTACACGCGCTGGGTGCGGTAGATCACTTTGGCGTTGATCGTCGAGCCCTGCAGGTTGGTGAGGATGCGCTGCTGGGCCTGATTGATCAATCCGAGCTGGCGCTGGGCTTCAGCCGTGGCGTTGACGCTGTTGCCGCGTGCCTGAGCATTCGCGTAGACCTTGGTCGTCGGCTCGCCATCAAGCTCGATCAACACCTTAACCGACGCATTGCGCTCGGCGAGTGGGCCGCCGGTGCGCAGGCCGGTGTTCGTAGCAGCTGTCTGAGAGCGAAGAGCAAGCCGTTCAGCAGCGACCTTTTCGCGATCGATACGAGATGGGGCTTGTGCCTGGCTGGTCCCGAGCGGAAGCGCTGAGGTGGCAAGGGCCAGCAGCGCAATGGAGGAAAATCGTCGTGTACGCATGGAGTGCTTGTGCTCCTACACTTACTGTTGAAGTGCCTTGGATTGAGCGACCGGAATGGGACGAATTAACACGGATTGGACAAAAACTCTACGCTTCTGGGAACTCCTTTCTTCGCTCCTCTCTTTTTAGGTTTATCGCTGGTGAGTCGTTAGAAGAAGCATCATGCGAAAGCGCCTAGCGCTTCCTTTGGCTGTTCGCAGACTAGTCCGAGCAGACGCGCAGAAAGTCGATGCGTTTCCATCCTTGGAGGGTGCAGCGTACCACCCGAATCACCAGTCGGAGATGAGCATGCTGGGTACTTTCTGATGCGGGCGCAGGCGATAATCGAAGTCACGGTCTTACATAATCGCTTGCGTGGAATGTGTTGTTGCACGATTGTACTACAGGATGTGCAAAAGTGTAGGCGAATTTGCGCATATTGTCAAACCTGGGTTTTATTCGCCGCACATCATAAATATATGATAAACCTGTCAGTGCCGAGATGCAAGCTTTCAAAGGTTAAATAAAAGTTTTATTTTTCCAAGTTTTTACACTTTCAAAGGGTACGATAAGTTGCCATGTTTCCCGATCCATAACTGCGAGCGCTGGAAGTGGTATTGCGCGCCATTCAGCAGTATCAACATGTGTTTCTCCGCGTAGATGCGCAACCAGCAGCGATAAGATCAGGCCATGCGATACGATTGCGACTGGACCGTCGGCCTGGGCCGCAATCTCGCTTACGGCTGTGACGATGCGTTGTTGGGTATCGCAGGCGCGCTCCCAGCCGCCGCTGCTCGTCGTGGGGTTGGCAAATGCCTGGCGCACGGCTGCCTCGTAGGTCTCACGATCGGGAAGGTTGCTCGGGCCGCGCTGTAGCTCCGATAGATGAGGATGTATCAAAAATGCGGCGCTGTGAAGATCAGCCAAAGGTTGGGCTGTGGCCTGTGCTTTTGGTTCGGGACTACTCCATACTGTTTGCAGATTGGCCAAAATTGGCAGCGCCGCCAGTTTCTGCGCCAGCTCACGGCCTTGATCGCTGAGCGTCCATTGCTCGGCA
>JAFAYS010000935.1 GCA_019240175.1 Chloroflexota bacterium
TGCGTGGCTACAAAACCACCGCGCCCACCGACGCGCCGGAGAAAATCCCGCACACGCTGATCCTGGACTACACGGGCAAGCCGGAAATAACTCAGCGGCTGGCCAAGCTGCTGAACATTGATCTGCAATATATCCAGGATGCGTCGCAGGAAAGCGCGCCGCCGAGCGTGGATGTGGTGGTACGGCTGGGCGAAGATTACCAGCCGCCGACTGAGTCGAGCAGCGTGACTGAGTAACGATGTAACGATTGGGCAGGTCGCGCACCTGCCCTTTGTGTTGCTACTCGGATGCTGGCGAAGCCGCCGTCTGGCTCGGGCTGCTGGGATGCTGAAACTTGAGCGCCGCCGCCAGCTCAGGGTGCGTGACGAACTGCCCATCCATCAGAATCTCGCGATCCCACGGATTCAAGATCAGCGCGTCCGAGGTCAGGCCCACATAGTCGGGCCGTGGATGCGCCCAGGTATGCGCGTACAGCACAGCGGTGCGCACATGCGACGCGCCCATCTTGTGGACTTCCTCGGCAGCCATCGCCAGCGTCTGGCCGCTATCGGCGATCTCGTCGATGATCAACACCCGCCGCCCACGAACTTTGTCCGGCGGCCTGATGATCCAGGTTGGCTGCTGACGCACCACCGCATCGTTGAAGCGACGCGTCAAGCGCACCGGGTACAGCTCCCGGCGCAGGATACACGACAGCATCGTCGCGGGAAACAAGCCACCGCGCGCAATGCCCAGCACAATCTGCGGCTCGTCGGGCTCGATCTGAACCGCCAGCTGACGTACCAGGGCCTCAAACCGCTCCCAGGAGATCGGCTCGACCCCGACACGGTGAGAATAGTCATACGGCTGCATAGAGGCTCCTAGCACACACTCTTTAATGCCTATTGTAGCAAGAAAACGCTGCGCAGCGTCCGGAAGATACGCCAAAGGCGCAGGTTTCCCGGAAGGATACCCGCGCCTCTGCATCATCGCCAACGCGCAATTCTAGCTGTTCGAATCGACAACCTCGATATTGTCTTTGCCGCCGTAGAAATCCCACCACGGCTTGGCGCCCTTAGCCAGCACCTGATTCAGCGCTTCGATATTCTGCACGCCGCGATCTCCCAGCCAGGCGCGCAGCGCATCCGCGCCGCCCTTGCCGTACTCAGGGATCGCGTCCTGCCAGGTTGCGCGACCACACAGCACGCCGGCGAAGGGTGTTCCGGCCTCAGCAGCCAGCTCCAACGTTTCGCGGAAGATCTCGTCGGTCACGCCCGCGCTCAGGTAGATGAACGGCACTGTTGAGACCGCCGCAGCGTTGCGGAAGTGCTCCTTGGCCTCTTCGCGACTGTAGGCTACCTGGCCGTCGTGATTGGCCGCCGAGCCTTCGACGTAGCGCACGTTGACCGGCACCTCAACCTTGAGCACATCCACGCCATACTCAGGCTTGGAGAACTCCTGCATGTACTTGGTGACTTTGTCGGGCTTGACGCGCGCAAACTCGATGCTCTTGTCGTCGCCGATCTCATCGCTGTAGCAGATTGGCTCAAGGAAGAACGGCACGTCATTGGCGCGGCACTCAGCGCCGATCCGCTCGATGAAGGCGTGCTTGATCGTGTTGACCTGCTGATCGTCGTCTGGATCGTAGTAGAGCAAGATCTTGATCGCGTCGGCACCCGCCTCAACCAGACGTCGCACCGACCACTCAGGCAGCAGATCCGGCAGACGGCCCTTGACCGATACGTCGTAGCCGGTCTTCTCGTAGGCCAGCAGCACGCCCGCATTCTTGGCGCGATGCGTGATCGCCTCCAACCCGTACTCGGGGTCCATCAAGATCGCGCTGGCGTGCGGCGTCAGCACCTCAGTCACGATCGCCTTGAACTCGCTCAGCTCGGCGTCGCTGGACTCGCCGCCCTTGGCCTTGGCGATCGCCTTTTTGAGCGAGCCGCGCTGGTCCATCGCCGCAGCCGCAATGATGCCCTTCTCGTCGGCGACCGCGTTGATCCCGTCGAACTTACCGCGGGTCATGCGGACTTTCGATTGTGTTTGTGCCATACAACTATCCTCCCATGAACGCTTGATGCTTGCGCACAAACAAAGCGTAGAAGTCGGTCTGTATTGACAAACGAGTATAGCATAGGCGGGCAGGGAGGACAAAAGAACCTAGAACCTAGAACCTAGAACCTAACGGGAGAACAAAAGAACAAAAGAACAAAAGAACAAGGGAGTACCTTCGTTCCCCCTTCGCCTGCGGACGTGAAGCCGGAAGCCCGGCTGAACGCGGGGCGAGGGGGATGAGGGCTAGTCCAAAGAACAAGCGAACAAACGATCAGTATTCTTTTTGTTCCCTTGTTTCTTTGTTCCTTTGTTTGTCCATCGGTTGACCGCAGGACTCACTGACCGTACACTGTGATCATGCACATCCATCGCTACATTGAAATGTCCGCCCCGCCGCACGTTGTCCGCGATCTCCTGGTCGAGCAGCCGCCCTTCGACGGCGAGCGACTCGGCGAGCTGTGGCGCTGGCAAGACGAGCTCTGGCACGTTGAGCAGTCAAGCTTCGACGATGGCCGGATCTTGTGGCACGGCACATGTCCGGCGCTGCCGAGTGTCGGCTTTCTGCTCTCGGCCACGCTCCACGACGCAGGAATCGCCACACATGTCGAGATGCATCTCGCTGTGACGCTGCCAGGCGGTCCATGGAATATATTGCGCACTCGTCGACGTGATCGGGCGATTGCCGCCAGTCTTGACGCCGCGCTGGATACGTTGCGGGCTCAGGCCCGACAATCTACGCCCGCGCCGATCGCACCCTGCGAACTGCCCGACGATCCGCAGCAGCTAGCCGAAGCCCTGAGCGCCACGCATCCGGCAACGGTGGCGGCCTTCAGCCAGATGCAGGCACTGCCCAGTCTGCAGGCGATCGCGCAGCTTGATCGGCGCTGGCAGGCGACCGAGGCGGGGGCGTTCGCGGCGGATGTGTACCAGCAGGTGGCAGCGCTGCCGTCCACGCTGGCCAACTTTGATCTGATCTACGCCGGCGGCGGTCTGGGCGTGCTTCATGCCGCCGTGATGGCGCGGCGCTACAACTACCGCATCCTGCTCTTCGATCGCGGCGAGGTTGGCTGCGCCCACCGCGAGTGGAACATCTCGGATCGTGAGCTACGCGCGCTGGTGACGATCGGGCTTTTCACTGAGGCCGAGCTTGAGCAGGTGATCATGCGGCGCTACAGTGATGGCGTCGTGCGCTTCCATCCAGGTCAGAGTGCGGTGCGGCCCGCCGAGCTGCATCTGCCGGAGGTGCTGAACGTCGCGCTGGATGCCGCCGGGCTGCTGCAGCTGACACGCGCCAAGATCGAGCAGGCGGGCGGCATCGTGCTGGATCGCCGGTCGTTCAAGCGCGTCTGTGTTGAGGCTCCCGGTCGGATCGCGGTGGAGGTCGAGCGTGAGGATGGCCAGCGCGAACACTACGGCGGACGCGTACTGCTCGACGGCATGGGCGCGACCTCACCGCTGGCGCTGCGACGCTTTGCCGGACAGCCCTTTGCCGGCGTTTGTCCCACAGTCGGCACGGTTGTCGAAGGTCTGGAGCAAGGCCCAGCGCCCGATCAGCACCACCCCGAGGTCGGCGACATCCTGGTCTCGATCGACGACACCCAGCGCGATCGCCAGCTGATCTGGGAAGGCTTCGGCGGTCGCGGCGACGAGCTGACGGTGTATGTGTTTTACTACGATTTACTGAAGAACCAAGCGGCCAAGAACCAAGAACCAAGAACCAAGAACCTAACGGAAGAACAAAGACGCCCAGAGGGCACCCGGAACCAAGAACAAACAAGTACCACCATTCCCCCTCGCCTACGGCAGTGGGAGAGAGGGGAAGGGGGTGAGGGCCAACCACCGCGCTCGCTGCTCGATCTGTTCGAGGATTATTTTCTGCTGCTGCCGACATACAAGCGGCCCGGCCCTGATTTCCGGCACATCAAGCCGGTCTATGGCTTTATTCCCGCGCGTCACACCCAGCGCCGCCAGACCGTGCCGCTGCTGCCGGGCGTGCTGCCAATCGGCGACGCGTCGGCGCAGCAATCGCCGCTGACGTTCTGTGGCTTCGGCTCGCATGTGCGCAACCTCCACCGCACGACAACGCTGCTGGACCACGCGCTGCGCCGCGATTTGCTGGCACCAGCGTATCTCAGCCAGATCAGCGCCTACCAGGCCAACGTCGCGCTCAACTGGGTCTTCAGTCGCTTTATGCAGCCATGGGGCGCGCCCAACGATGTCAACCGCCTGCAAAACATCTTTGCCCGCGTGCTCAACGAGATCGGCGTAGATGTCGCGATGCGCTTTTTCCAGGATCAGATGACCTGGCGCGACTATGGCCGGATCGTCAACCACACGCTGGCGATCTATAAGGCGATCATTCCTACGACGCTGACCGTGCTTGGCCCCCGCGAAAGCGCGCGCTGGTTCGCCGACTGGCTGCGCTTCTCGGTCGCCGCCGCCGAGGCCGCGCTGAGCCGGCAGATCGGCGACTCCGCGCTCGACAGCTTAACAGCACGCATCGATCGGATCGCGCCGGGCTGGGCTTTTCGCATCGCGGCGCGCCGGGCGGAGTGGCAGGCGATGGGCTGGCACGGAACCGCGCCGGGCGCGCAGATATAGCTTTGTGGCATGGGCAGTGCTACAATACACGGAGCATCAGCATTTGATTAAGGCTCTAGATTGAAACCTATGGCAGCACAGCCTCGCGAGTTACCGCCGCGCCCACAGCCAGGCCCTACGCATCTTCCCACGGCGCGGCCACTGACACCGAGCGAATTCAATACCGCCCTGGTGCATCTGTACCGGGGCGAGATTGCGCGGGCGAACACCTGGCGTACGCGGCTGGACGGCACCACCAACTGGGCTGTGCTCACCACCGGCGCGACGCTCTCGTTCGCGTTCAGCAGCCCCGGCAACACCCACGTGATGATCCTGCTCAACTCGCTGCTGATCGGCTTTTTCCTCTACATCGAGGCGCGGCGCTACCGCTACTACGATCTGTGGCGGGCGCGTGTGCGGCTGATGGAGACCGAATTCTTCGCTGATCTGCTGGTCGCCAATGAGGCCGACGACGATGCGACGCACTGGCGCGAGCTGCTGGCCGCCGATCTGCTTCAGCCTCAATTTACGATCACAATGTGGGAGGCGATGGGCCGCCGCTTGCGCCGCAACTATAGCTGGATCTTCACGGTGCTTGTGCTGAGCTGGATCGTCAAGGTCGCGATCCACCCAACCCGCACCACCGAGATCGCCACGATTCTCGATCGCGCCGCGATCGGGCCATTTCCGGGCAGCTTGGTGATTGCTGTAGGTATCATCTTCAACGGCCTGCTGATCTCCCTAGCCCTGGCGACGAGCGGTCCATTCAGCCGCTTCAGATCCAACGAAGAAGTTCGATCGCGCGAAGAAACTCGGCAGAGCATGGGCTCGACCGAGCGCAACTGGTGGGAATAACTGCGTCGGGAGCCCCCGCCCTGCGCCCTCGTCTAGGCGAAGGAATCCATGAAACGTTCACTCCTCATTGTGCTCGGGCTGATCGTTATGACGATCGGCCTGTCTGTGCTGCCCGCCAACGCCCAGCCACCGCGCCAGGCAGTCCCGCACGACGCGCGTCCCGCCCTGGATCGGCTGCGGCGTGAGCACGGCGCGATCGATATGCTGCTCAATCCCGAGCTGAACACGCCGGCCTATCTCACTGGCGAGCTGGCGCGTGGTGCTGATCGCGATCCGCTGGCTGCCACGCTGGCGTTTTTCAGCCGCTACGGCGACGCCTGGGGCATTGGCGACCCCCAGCAGGCGCTGCGGCTGATCGCCCGTGAGGCCGACGCGCTGGGCTACACTAGCCTGCGCTTCGAGCAGCAGATCGCGGGCTATCCCGTGCTCGACAGTGATCTGCGCGTACATATTGATCGTGAGGGTGTGCTCCAAACGATCAACGGGCGACTGCTGCCCAACACCGCGCTGCCGGCGCTCCGGCCACGCATCACACGCGACGCGGCGATCACACGCGCACGACAGCAGATCGGCGGGCAGCTTCAGGCCGAGCCACGACTTGGCCTGCTGCGCCTCAACGACCGCGATCATCTAGCCTGGGAGCTGTGGCTGCTCGATCTCCAGCAGCCCGCGCGCTGGGGGGTGCGGCTGGACGCGCTGGACGGCACGCTGCTGGACCGGATCGACGTGCTGGCCTCCGCGCGCGATCGGCGCACCTTCGACGCGGCGCAGATGACCTTTGTGCCGGGCACGCTAGCGCGCTCCGAGCAGACGCCGCCGGTCGAAGACGATGTGGTCAACGCCGCGCACGATCACGCCGGCACCGTGTACGACTACTTCTACAGCTCATTTGGCCGCGACAGCATCGACGGCGCGGGCATGCCGATCACCTCGACGGTGCATTTCGCCGAGGGCTACAATAACGCGCTGTGGGTCAACGATCAGATGATCTACGGCGACGGCGATGCCGCGATGTTCGCGCCGCTGGCCTACGCGCTGGACGTGGTCGCGCATGAGCTGACGCACGGCATCACCGAGCGCACGGCGCGGCTCTACTATAGCCTGGAACCCGGCGCGCTCAACGAGTCCTTCTCGGATATTTTCGGCATGCTGATCGACAGCGCCAACTGGGATATCGGCGAGGTGATCTACACGCCTGACATTCCTGGCGACACGCTGCGCTCGGCGGTCGATCCCACGCGCTACGGCGATCCCGCAGTGTGGGGCGAGTATCTGCGCACACTGGTCAGCAACGACAACGGCGCGATCCACTCCAACAGCGGCATTCTTAACCACACAGCCTACGAGATCGGCAGCACGATCGGCAGAGCCAAGACCGCGCAGATCTTCTATCGTACGCTGACGCAAAAGCTGACCGCCGACTCCAACTTTGTTGTGACACGCAACCTGACGATCCAATCCTGTCAGGAGCTGATCGGGACGGCGGGGATCACGCCGCGCGACTGCGAAGATGTGCGGGCCGCGTTTATTCGCTCCGGCATCGGCCAATCCAGCGCCGCCGCCCAGCCAAGTACTGCCAAATATCGTGTGCGGCTGCCGATGGTGATTCAACGCAGCACCGGCCTGTCATCACGCCTGCCGCTGCCCGAGCTGCCGCGCTGTGGCACCGAGCTGGTGCGTAACGGCAACTTCGAGCAAGGCCACGTCGCCTGGCCCACCGACTCACCGAATCTGGTGGTCGTTGGCGGCCCCTCGATGACGGACGGCACCCAGAGCGCGCGGCTCACGATCGGCTATCAGGTGCTGCAGTGGCTGCGCCTGCCGCCGGGCGCGACCACCGCGACCTTCCGCTTTAGCCTGTACCGCGCCGGTCCCGAAGCGCCTGAAGATCAGGAAACCTTCTACGTGTACACCGAGACCGCCGACGGCACCACGCGCGACGAGCTGTTGACGCTGACCGCCGCCGAGCCGATCAACGAGTGGCTGAGCTACACGAAAACCCTGGACGTGCGCGATATTCGCGATATCCGGCTGATCTTCCGGAATCGCTACGGCTTCCAGCATATCGACAATGTCAGTCTGATCGCAGAGTGCGGATCGTAGGCCGACGGTTTTTTTAGTACTAGCGGCTCATCAACAGCGGGCGCGATCCGGCGTCGTGCGCTTGTATAATACGCGCATATTCCTTGCTAGATATGAAAGGCCGCTGCAATGCGTAGATACTCCGCCCACCTGCTGGTGCTGCTGTGTGCGCTTCTCCTGAGCCACAGCCCGGCCCGCAGCCAGAGCACCGCGACACAAAACGTAGCGCCCGCCGCCGAGCCGACGATCGAGCATATTGGACAAGTTACCACTCCATGGCTTGGGCATGTCGTGAGTACTGGCACATATGCCTACGGAATCAATACATCGAACAAGATCGAAATCATCGATCTGACGCAGCCCAGCCAGCCGCAAGATCTGGGCGCAACGGCATGGTCG